>JAJRUA010000007.1 GCA_024278035.1 Planctomycetota bacterium
ATGGGCTTCGTCTGGCGCACGCCGAAAATGGCTTGTTACGGGCGCTGTTTTGGCTGGCCGGGTACCCATTTCAGCCCCCTCCCCTAGCCCCTCCCCCTTCTGGGGAGGGGGATACTCGCCGTCTAATTCTTGCGAGGGATCAAACCCGTCGATGTTCGCATAGATCACAAAGAAACTGTAGCAATTCCAAAGTCGTAGCAGGAACTCGGGGACCGAGTCCTTGATCGCTTGTTCGCTGTAACGAATCGAAGTCCACGGCGGCTGGTTGGCAAACAAGTACCACCGTAGAGCATCGGCCCCATAGGCGTCAAAAATCTCCGCCGGGTCGCGATAGTTTCGCTTGCTCTTGGACATTTTTTGCCCATCTTCGCCCAGCATGAGGCCCAGGACGATGCAGTTCTTAAAGGGATGGGGATAATTGCTAGTTGCTAGTTGTGAGGCGCTAGTTTGAGGATGGTCATTTTCCCCTAGCGCCTTCCTGCTAGCAACTAGCGACTCTTTTCCCAACAGTCCCTTTCCAAACAACATGGTCGAGATCGACAATTGCGAATAGAACCACCCTCGCGTCTGGTCAATCGCTTCAGAGATAAAATCAGCCGGGAACTGGCTCTCGAAGCGTTCTTTCTCGGGGCCCTCGGTTTGTCCCTTGTAGCCCCATTGGGCGAAGGGCATCGCCCCCGAGTCGTACCAACAATCGATCACCTCGGTGACGCGCTGCATGCGTGCCCCCTTAGCAAATGGCGAATCGTAGGTCACGGCGTCGATGTACGGCTTGTGGACACGCAGATCGTCCGGCAGTTCCGGATTGGAGGCCTTGGCTTTGTCCCAAACATCGGTCCCACGGATGCCCCGCTTGGCGAGCAGTTCGTCGTAATCGCCGATCGCTTCTTGCTTGCCCGTCTGTTCGCACTGCCAGATGGGTAGCGGAGTGCCCCAGTACCGTTCGCGGCTCAGAGCCCAATCGACGTTCGACCCGAGGAACTTGCCGAACCGGCCTTCCTTGATATGGCCGGGTAGCCAGTTGATCGCCCGATTGTTCTCGATCATTGCCTCTTTGAACTGGGTCGTTTTGATGAACCAGCTACGCCGCGGGTACTGAATGAGCGGATCCTCTTCGGCCCGCCAGCAGAAGGGGTAATCGTGAAGGTACTGTTCTTGGAAGTAGAGCAAGCCCCGTTCCTTGAGATCGCGGTTGATCTCCTTGTCACAATCCTTAACCCATCGGCCACGCACGAACTGGGGCGCTTCGTCGGTGAACTTGCCATTGGGGCCAACGCAGTTGATGAGCGTTGGGCCTTCGCCTCGTGTAAAGCGATCTTGTTCTGCGACGAGCACTTCGTAATCGATTTCGCCAAACGCCGGGGCTTGGTGAACGATGCCCGAACCACTGTCGGTCGTAACAAAATCGGCCGAAACAACTCGCCACGCTAAGTATTCTTCTTCGCCGCTGGCCAACTTGCCACGCTGCGCTCCGCCGAGGGCAAAGGGCACCGTGCCCGAGCCGTCTCCTGCCTTTTCTTGCAGAGCAAGCCGGTGCTGGGCGGCGTCGAGTGTGTAATAGCACTCGAACGGTGGCAAGTAGCGCTGGCCAACCAGCTCGGTTCCCTTGCAAGTCGAGAGAATTTTTAGTGTTCGCTTCAGCTTTCCGGCAATCGTTTCTACAAGATCGCTCGCCAGGACGATGAACTCGCCCGTCTCGCTATCTTCGACCGTCGCGTACTCGATGTCCGGATGGACGGCAGCGAACTGGTTGCTGGGCAGTGTCCACGGTGTGGTGGTCCAGACGAGCAGCGAAGTTTTTGTGACTTGCCCATCTTTCAGAAGCGGGAATTTTACGAAGACACTCGGATCGGCGACCTGTTTGTAACCCTGCCCCACTTCCCCCGCGGAGAGGGCCGTGCCCCCCTGGGCCCACCACCAAACGATCTTGTGGCCCTGATATAGCAGCCCCCGATCGAACAGCGTTTTGAGCGACCACCAGACGCTTTCAACATACGACTGGTGGTAAGTAACGTACGCTTCGTCCAGATCGACCCAAAAACCGAGCCGCTCTGTAAGACGCTCCCACTCTTTCATATAACGCCAAACGCTCGCTTGGCACTTTTGGATGAACGGCTCAATGCCGTAGGCTTCGATCTCTTCTTTACTGTGGATGCCCAGTTCTTTGCAGACTTCGACCTCGACGGGCAGGCCATGCGTATCCCAACCCGCTTTGCGCTCGCAGCGGTAGCCGCGCATTGTCTTGTAACGTGGAAAGACATCCTTGATGGCACGGGTGAGGCAATGGCCCGGGTGGGGCATGCCGTTGGCCGTGGGGGGCCCTTCGTAGAAAACGAAGGGCTCGGCACCCTCGCGCTGGGCGAGCGACTTGCGATAAATCTGCTGCTCTTTCCAGAAGCGAACGGTCTCTTCTTCGAGCTTCGGAAAACGAACCTGACCATCAACCGGCTGAACCATCGGCGTACAAATCTATCGAGAAAAAGAGGCGAAACCGCGAGCCCATCAATAGACCACGTCCGCCCCGCTCCTTCAATAACCGCCAAGATGCCAAGAGCGCCAGGTTCGCCAAGAAAAGATAATAAAAAGGGAGTTCGCCACAGAATAGGAGAACACAGAGTTCGTTTTTCTCTGCTGTCTCAGCGTCTCTGCGCGAGAATGCTAATCGTCGCTTTTTTGGCGTCTTGGCGCCTAGCTTCGATTATTTATCGAAGTCAGCGTCGTCTTGGAACTTGTCGTTCTTTTCCCCTTCTTTGGCTTCTTTGTCCGAGACCTTGGCATGGATGTCGAACTCTTCTTCGGGAGTATCCTGGAACTCCTCTCCGAAGCCATCTTCGTCTTCGTCGTCGTCCCACTCTTCTTCAAAGTCGTCGTCGAAGTCGTCATCGAAGTCGTCGTCTTCAAAATCGTCGAACGGATCGGTCGAGGGAGGGGCTAGCTCTTCGATCGGCACGTCGCCGATAGGCATGACATCAGCGGCTGCCACTTCCGACGCATCCTCATCGGGCGCAGCGGCATCCGCCTGGAAGTCCTCCTTATTCGCGGACAAATCCTCTGAGGGCTTGGGGTCTTCAGGGTCCGGTACAACCTTCTCAGTCATGTTCTCGAAATTCCTTGGTTTTCCTTTAGCAGACCTGCACTATGATAGTCGGACTCGGCCATAAGTGAACCGTCCCCCAGGCCAATCTCTGCAAAAAGAGAGGGAATACGTACAAATCAATTCGTAGGCGAGCCGCGAGCGTAAGCGACCGGAGTTTTTTGCAGCGGATGCCTTTTTGCAAGAGATTGATCGACTCAGGGTTCCCCAACTCCGGTCGCTTACGCTCGCGGCTCGCCTGCCCAACTCTTGGCGGTTCTTGAAAGGCCCTTACAATGCGGGTCTCTCGCTGTTTTTCCCTTTTCTGAGGCTCTTATGCCAAATACTGACCAACCGCCCGTCCAGGAACTCGACGTGATTGCTGTGGGAGCCCACCCCGATGATGTCGAAATCGGCTGCGGGGGCGTTTTGGCGAGCCTTGTCGAGCAAGGCTACCGCGTGGGGATCGTCGATCTGACCGATGGCGAGCCGACCCCCGCCTCGCCCGGCCCCGAGGTCCGATTGGCCGAAGCTCGCCAAGCGGCTGGGATTTTGGGGGTCCAGGAACGGTTTTTGCTTGATCTGCCCAATCGGCGTCTTTTCGATGGCTTTGACGAGCGGGTCGCTCTGGCGAAGGTTTTCCGTCGCTGGCGGCCCAAGCTGGTCCTTGGCCTGGGTAACCGCACCCCGCTGGCCTCACCCGACCATTGGCAGGCGATGCAAATTACCGACGCCGCCGTTTTTTACTCTCGCCTGACCAAATGGGATGACCAGTTCGACCATCTGCCGCCCCATACCATCCCCGCCCAAATTTACTACACGCTCAATTTCCATTCGCTGGAATCCGCCGCCAACGGGGCCGACTTTATTGTCGATATCAGCCGAACGCTGAAGAAAAAACTTTCAGCGATTCGTGCCTACGAAACCCAGTTTCCACCTGAGAAGCAGGCGATCTTCAAGAAAATCGAACAAATGAACCGCCTCCACGGCGAAACGGCCGGCTTTGCCGCGGGAGAACGACTCACCAGCCCACGGTCGGTAGGGGTGGTCAACCTGATGGAAAGCCTACGGCTTTGAGTCGGAGATAGGTTATCCAATTAAGTCCCCCTCCCCCACTTTCGGGGGAGGGGTTAGGGGAGGGGGGGTTTGAACCCTGTAGACGGATTCTTTACCCCTCCCCTAGCGCCTCCCCTAAAAAGGGGAGGGGAATACCCTTCGCTAGTTATTCTCCCCTCCACATTCCCTCTTCCTTTCATGTCGCATCCCTACGGTTGGTTCTGTCTCGCTCCGCCGGTCGTGGCCGTTGTGCTAGCAATTCTTACGCGGCGAATTTTATTTTCGCTGTTGGTAGGACTCTTCGCGGGGGCGATGCTGACGACGAGCGGCGATTTACTAGCCGCGCTGATCGCTCTGGGCGAGACGCATCTCTGGCCCACTTTTATCGACCCGAGCAAACTCCGCCTGTTCACCTTCACAATGGCCATGGGGGCCACCGTCGGCCTGCTGCACCGGGCGGGTGGAATGCAAGGGTTCGTTCAATTGATGACCCCATTAGCCAACACTCGCCGTAGTGGCCAGCTCACGGGATGGGCAATGGGGCTCGCCGTCTTCTTCGATGACTACGCCAACACGCTGCTGCTCGGCGGGGCGCTACGACCGGTTTTCGATCGCCTGCGCATCTCGCGCGAGAAGCTCGCCTACTTGGTCGACTCGACCGCCGCGCCCGTTGCCGGCTTGGCCCTCATCTCAACCTGGGTCGCCGTCGAAATCGCCTATGTCCAAGAAGGTCTCGACAATCTTGCCCCGACGACTTTAGGAGCCGACGCCGTGGCGGGGGCCAGCGCCTTTTCGCTCTTCGTCGCCTGCTTGCCGTACCGTTTTTATGTGATCCAGGCGCTCCTCTTCGTGCCGATTGTTGCCCTTCTGGGACGCGACTTCGGGCCGATGCTCGCTGCCGAACGCCAGGCCAAAAAAACACGCGGAATTTCCGGGGGCAGAGATTCAGTCCCTATCCCCTTCTCGCCCGAAGACGAAGGCTCCGTCGCCGCGGCAGCCGCCAACCGGTCGCCCACGCCAAGCCATTGGTCGAACGCTGTCGTTCCGCTCGCTGCGATGCTGGCAGCCGTGATCGCGCTCCTGTGGACCACCGGCATGGCCAATCTAGCCCAAGCCCTTCCTGCTGATGCGAGCTTGTCCGACACGCTACGCAAAGTGTTTGGCGCTGCCAATTCAGGACTCGCTTTGCAGTACGGCGCTTTTACCGGACTTCTTGTCGCGCTCGTGATGACCCGCCTGCGGGCGTTGCTCTCGACACAAGAAATTCGCAACGCCTTGATTCGCGGTGTTCTCACGGTCCTTCCCGCTGTTGCGATCCTTTGGCTTGCCGCTTCGATGTCACGCATGACGGGCAATAAATCGGCCGAAGGGGCCCCCTCCGCCGTCGCGTTCGAGTACACCGACTACCGCCTCTACACGGGCGAGTTTCTCTCCGGAAAACTCCTCGGCAGTGAAGGCGAAGAACCGTCCGACCTGTTCAAAGCGATCTTGCCGACGGCCATTTTTTTGCTTTCAGCCATCGTCGCTTTTTGCACCGGCACAAGTTTTGGCACCATGGGCCTTGTGGTCCCCATGGTTGTGCCACTCGCCATCTCCGCCGCAAGCGGCGAGCCCGATCCGCTCGGCAGCCCGCTCCTCTTGGCATCTTTGGGAGGTGTTCTGGCCGGCGCGATTTTTGGCGACCATTGCTCGCCCATCTCCGACACCACGATCCTTTCTTCGCAAGCGAGCGGCTGCAATCATATGGCCCACGTCCGAACCCAATTGCCCTACGCCCTACTGATCGCCACGGTTTGCGTCTTTTTGGGCACACTTCCACTAGGCATGGGAATCAATGTTTGGCTCCTGCTGCCACTACAAACCATGGCGCTGGTTGGCCTGCTCTTCCTACTCGGCAAAAAACCGTAAAGGCGAGCCGCGAGCGTCAGCGACCGGAGGGGAAAACGAGGCCAACCGCCCCCTTCCCGACTCCCCTTTGACCTAATTTTCGGCTCTTCACCGGAATCGGTGGGTAATCAAGGAGACCAACGCCAGTTTAGCAGGGCTTGGCAGTAGGGGTTGTAAAAAAATGCACGGCTGAGAGTTTTCCGGTAAGGATGTAGTTGCGAAACAACATTCACGCCGAAGCGCCGGAGTCCCTCAGCCGTGCACCTCAAGACTATCCTCAATTCGGTCGAGCCGCACAAGTCTTTCGTTTACAAGAAGATTGGCTGGGTGGACCCCCAAACGAAGACGCAGATTGAGATATTGATCGAACCACGTGCCAACGGCCAA
>JAJRUA010000090.1 GCA_024278035.1 Planctomycetota bacterium
GATAAGCTCTTGTCATGCCAACGCCGCTCAGGGCTCCTGAGCGGCGTTTTTTCGTTATTTTAACCCCAATCAGGGCAGCGACAAAGCGGCTGTCCGACGTATACTAGAGGGAAAGCCGTAGCCGAAGCCGCGGTTTTGTGGAAAGACTCCACCGGCTTCCGCCGGCGGCTAGGATATTCCCCTTCTACCTTTGGCCTTCCTGGAGACCTCGCACGCTTAATGGAAATCGATCGCAAGCAGAGCGTTGATAACGAGTCGGCCATTTTGGTCGGTGTCGAATTGCCGGATTCTCCTGAGCTTCAGGAAGAGCCCCTCGAAGAGCTGGCCGGCTTGGTCGAGTCGGCGGGTGCCGAGATCACGGGCCGCATGTGGCAGCGTCGCGGGGCGCCGGACAAGACCACCTACATCGGCAAGGGCAAGCTCGAACAGCTCAAACAAATGGTCTCGGCCACCGAGGCCGATGTGATTGTCTTTGACAACGATCTCTCGCCCGCCCAAGTACGCAACTTAGAGCAAGCGACCGAGGCGAAGGTGCTCGACCGAACCGAGCTGATTCTCGATATCTTCAGCACCCGCGCTCAAACGCACGAGTCGCGACTTGCGGTGGAACTGGCCCAGCTTGAGTACTCGCTGCCACGGCTCAAACGGATGTGGACCCACTTGTCGCGGCTTAAAATGGGCGTCGGCATGCGCGGCCCGGGTGAGAAGCAATTGGAGACAGACCGCCGACTGGTCGAAAAGCGAATCGTGGACCTCAAACGAGAATTAGAAAAAGTGCTCCGCCGCAAGGAGCGCGAAGTGGCCGCCCGCAACGATCGAATGACCGTTTCGCTGATCGGTTACACAAACGCTGGCAAAAGCACGCTGCTCAACCAAATCACCGGAGCGGGCGTTTATGCCCAAGACCAACTCTTCGCAACGCTCGACACGCGGACCAAGCAGTGGCGTCTGCCGGGCTGGGGGCCCGTCCTCTTGAGCGACACGGTCGGATTCATTCGTGACTTGCCTCACCGTTTGATCGCCAGCTTCAAGGCAACGCTCGAAGAAGCCCGCCAGGCCGACCTCCTATTGCACGTCGCCGATGCCAGCAGCCCTGCGGCACTCGATCAGATTCGTGCTGTCTACGGAGTGCTTGAAGAGCTTGAAATCAAGCAGAAAGATACTTTGCTGGTGCTGAATAAGGCAGACGAGGCGGACGAAACCGACCTGATCTTCCTCGAAAAACGGTACCCGGGCGCGGTGCGAGTCAGCGCAAAAACGGGCGAGGGCATCGACCGACTCTCAGCCGCAGTGAGCGAGGCGCTCAGTCGGGGGTTTATCGAGGTGGACGTGGAGATGGAGGTCTCCAACGGGCGGCTGCTCGCTTATCTTGCGAAGCATGGCGAAATCCTCAGCCGAACGTTTACGGAAGATCGCGTGACGGTCCATTGCCGAGCCCCCAAAAAATACCTGGGCCGAATCTCAGACGACGAAGCCGAAGTGCGTCCTCGTGATCTTGCTGCAACAAATGGCGTCACTCCCCGAACGGATAGTGTCGCCGAAGAAGACCCAATGGATGAAGTCGCGTGAGTCGCCTCACGAATCAGCGTGCGCTCATCACGGGTGCTTCGGGCGGCATCGGCCGGGCGCTTGCTGTGCGGCTTGCCGAGGCGGGAGTCGATGTGGTGCTCATGGCAAGGCGAGAATCGCCGCTTGCCGAAACCGCCGCAGCGGTGGAAGCCGCCGGTCGCCGAGCCGTGATTGTCGTGGGAGACGTTGGCTCGTCGGAAGATCGCTGTACCGCGATCGATACTGCCAACGAACAGCTTGGCGGACTCGACCTACTCATCAACAATGCGGGCATCAGTGCCCACGGACGTTTCCACGAGTCAGGGCCCGACCGGTTGCGGCAAATCATGGAGGTCAATTTTTTCGCGGCGGCGGAATTACTGCGCGAAGCGACCCCCCTGCTCATGCAGGGTGTCCGGCCGACGATCGTGAATATCGGTTCGATCCTGGGCTGGCGCGGCGTGCCGCACAATGCGGAGTACTGCGCCAGCAAGTTCGCCCTGCGTGGATTGAGCGAAGCGATTCGCCCTGAGTTGGCTCGCCTCGGGATTCACGTCCTGCACGTCTCTCCCGGCACGGTGGATACCGATTTTTTTGAGCATTTGGTCGATAAACAAGGGGATTTACCCTGGGGAACGCGCCAAGGCGTACCAGCGGCGTATGTGGCAGAACGAACGGTGCGGGCGATCGAACGCCGCCGCAAAGAGGTCACGATCGGCTGGCAAGCCTGGTGCTTTGTACGAGCGTCCCGGTTTGCTCTGTGGCTAATGGATCGGGTGATGGGACGGTATGGTTAGGATTTTGTGATGCGACGCTCCCGGGGTCGGGGACGACCCGACTCTCCCGTTTTTTACTGCCCACTCTTTCCATGCTTGATATCCTCTACGACGACGGCCCCTGCTTGGTAGTGAACAAGCCGCACGGATTGCTGACGCAAGCGCCGCGTGGCATTGACAGCCTCGAAATCTGGGTCCGCGATTTCTATCGTCAGCGCGAAGCGATCGAAGGCAATTTCTATGTTGGTATCATTCACCGGATTGACCGACCCGTGACCGGTGCGATCGTGTTCGGTCGCAACCAACGCGTAACGAGCCGGCTTGCCTTGCAATTCCAAGAACGGACCGTCGGCAAAACCTATTGGGCACTCGTCGAAGGTCGCGTGAAGCAGGAAGAAGGAACCTGGACCGACTACCTCCACAAACAGCATGGCAGGGCACAGTCGATCGTGGTTGCCGAGGACGACCCAAGCGGCAAACATGCCGTACTGCATTATCGTGTTCGCTGGTCAAGCGACTCGATGAGCTGGCTTGAGATTCACCTCGAAACGGGCCGGACGCATCAGATTCGTGTGCAAGCCGCCTCGCGCGGCCATGCCATCCTAGGCGATCAACAGTACGGTGCTACCCAACTTTTCGGCCAGCAGTATGAGGATGTTCGTCTCCGTCAAATCGCGTTGCACGCCCGGTCACTCTCGTTCCGGCATCCGATGCGGGACGAATCGGTCGAAGTGATCGCACCGCTGAGCGAACCTTGGCAAGAAGTGGAAGCGCTCAGTGGCGTTTAAGGCCGTTCCCCGCCAGGATGGCGAGACTATAGCCTCGCCATCTATAGCCTCGCCATCCTGGCGGGGAAAATCCCTGGGACGGCTCACGCCGCCACGGCCAGCTTTACCGTCGGCCCACTCTCTTGACGCAATTCGGCGAGCAAGAGACGAATCTGCTCACGGTAATCGCTCCGCTCGGCTGCCCAGCGGGCTTCCATCTGCTCAAAGGCCCGTTGCTGACGATTGAGTTCCTCCTCACGGGCTTCCATCCGTGCGGCCGCTTCGCCCAACTCTTCGTGGCGACGGTTGGCCCATTCTTCAATCGTTATTTGCCGTTCTTCGACCAAACGCAACTCTTCGGCAATCTGCTTCGAGGCATCACGTAACGCGCCACGAGCATCGGCAATGTCCTGGAGTGTATGGCTGTAATGATCGGCAAGGCGGGTGCGAACCGTTGCGATCGACTTCGTCAAAGCAGCAGGCGTAAGTAGCCCTGTTAATTGGGCCCACGTCTCTTCCGTGGCAAGTCGCATTTCAAGCACTTCGCGCTGCGAGGCTTGTAGCTCGCGTTGGAGCCGCTGGAGCGATTCCTCACGGCGGTCGACCTGAGCTTCGCGATAATCGTTTTGCTTAGCCACCGACTTCACTTCCGCCCGCCAGGCGGCACGGTCCGATTCAAGACTCTTTCGTTCGCTGGCCACCCGTTTGTTATGCTCTTGCTCAGAACGAACCAAACGTTTGCGCGAATCCGCGAATGCGGCCCGTTCCTCCGCAAGCAAAGATTCTGCCTTGGCCAAATGATGTTCGCGTACTGCAACGGCAGCAACCTCAGCCTCTAGCTGGGCGACCCGTTCCTCGGCCACACCGAGCCGTTCGTATCGCTCGATGGCGGTTGCAATTTCTTGCCGCCGCAAATCCAATCGGCGCTCGCGCTCCGCCAACTCGGCCGTAGCGGCTTCGGTCTGTTCCTGCAATTGCTCAAGCTCACAACGTTTCAGTTCCAGTTCGTCAGTACGTTGTTTGACGCCATAGGCCTCTTCGGCCATCGCCTTCGAGGCCACCTCAAGCCGTTCACGTCGCTCCGTTAGCTCCGAATCACGGGCGTGAATCCGATCGATCCGCTCAGCCATGGCTGCTTTGCTATGGACGAAGGCCTGCGTCTCTTCGTCGAGCTTCGCTTGCCGGGCATCCAGTTCTTGTTCACGCTCTGCAAGGGCCTGTTCCGTCTGTCGGTTAGGGACTCCTTGCGTAAGGCTTGCCGTTTTTTCTTCGAGGTCTGCCTCACGCTCTTCGATCTGACGGCGTTGCTCTTCGAGCCATTGCTGAGCAGCCTGGACCTTTTGATCAAGGTCTGCCTCTTGCGTTTGGATCAGCACAGCACGCTTTTCTAGTTCGCACTGTCGGCTTTGCAACCACGTGGCAAGCTGTTCTGCATGGCCTTCCAGCGGGGTGGTAATCGGCATCGGAAGCGCTAAGGCTTCGTCTTCTCCTGCTGCAACCCTAGCTGCTGCTTTAGCTACCACAGGCCCGACAGCATGGGCCAGATCCACCCGGGATTGGGTGGGATCGGAGGAAGGGGAACGGTCGGACGAAGATTCACTGGCCATGTCGGAAAGACTCCATGGATGGGTGCAAACGCCCCAGGCGCCTACCAACCCTTACAATCGATAAAATCCCCCCAGTCAACCATCGGCACGCTTACAGTCTCGGCTTAAGCCGTGTACGAAAAAAGCGGAGAGCAAGGCCGCAGCCCTACCCTCCGCTGTTGATTTTTGTAGGTCATAAGAAGCCCCGTGCTAGCAAAAACCCCCTCTAAAAAACGGTGCTAGCACGACCAATCAAGCCTTTGCCGCATCAATGGCTTCTTGCAAGCGGTTCTTCGCTTGCACACCGACGAAGCGATCCACCACTTCACCGTTCTTGAAGACCATGATCGTCGGAATGCTGCTGACGCCATAATTTTGAGCAGCACCGGGCGCATCATCGACGTTCAGCTTGGTGATCTTCGCAGAGCCGGTGTTCTCACCAGCCAGCTCTTCGACCAACGGAGCAATCTGACGGCAGGGACCACACCAGGGTGCCCAAAAATCGACCAAAACAGGTTCACTGCTCTGCAGCACCTCTTCGTCAAAGTTGGCGTCCGTGATTTCGAGTACGCCCATGGCGACCTCCATTAAGGTGAAAATATCGACGATTCCCTTCACTGTAAGCTCTAGTAGCCAGGGAAGAATCGCCTTGGGGTGACAGCAACATTGGATCGGCAACGCTATTGATGTCTGCGCTAGCAACTTTACTCTCAGCGTTCCCATCTGTCGGCTAAAACCGGCCTTCCGATGGTCGGCCTGCCGTTTTGCTCGCGCAGGACTCAATAAAGCATTGCCCAGCATGATTTTAGGCGTTTTTTACCGGTTGTCAACGCGGCTGCGGCGGATCGTTGCCAGCACGGGGAAAGTTAGGGATACTATGCCCAGGCTAGCGACACCTTTCCCCACTCCCTAATACACCAGAAACCCCCAATGGTTCGCACTCCCAGCACAATGCTTCCTTTAGGGACCTCTGCCCCCAATTTCTCGTTGCCCAGCGTAGATGGCCAAACGGTCTCCCTGGCCGATCTCAAGACCCTGGGGGACAAAGCGACGAAAGGCCCGGCCAAGGGGCTGGTCGTTATTTTCATGTGCAACCATTGCCCCTACGTGGTCCACCTGGCCGACGAATTGGCAACCTTCGCTCAAGAATACCAAGCCAAGGGGCTCGCCGTGGTGGGTATCAATTCTAATGATGTAGCGAATTATCCCGAAGACTCGCTCCAGAAGATGGTCCTTGAGGCGGAGGCTCGCGGCTACACGTTTCCCTACCTTTACGATGAAACCCAAGAGGTCGCCAAGGCGTACCACGCCGCCTGTACGCCCGATTTTTTTCTCTTCGACCAAGACCACAAACTCGTCTACCGAGGGCAGTTTGATAGCACCCGCCCTGGCAGTGGAGCCAAGCCCACCGGCCAAGACCTTCGCACAGCATGCGATGCCACGCTAGCAGGGAATGCCCCTGCCGAAGACCAAGCCCCCAGCCTTGGCTGCAACATCAAATGGAAGCCGGGCAGCGAGCCGGAGTATTTCGGCTAGGCCCCTCCCAACCACCAGACTCGCACCGTCGGTGATTTGCCCTTCGTCTTAAGCGTTTAGGCTGCTACGGTCGGAGAACTCTATGTTCTTCGTCTTAGCTCGATCGGACCCTAATTATGTGCCTGTTTGCCCGCTTGGTTGTGGCTTTCCTAGTCGCCAGCTCTCTGCAAGTTGCCATGGCGGCTGATTTTCGGATCGAGACCCTTGTCTATTCGGCTGACGACAAAGAGTCGCCGGTGGGCGAGAGTGTCACGCTCTTCACAGGCGGAACAGCCTTTGATTTTCGAGATGCTGATCATCGCGTTACGATTTTCCGCGCGGGTGTGGGAAACAAACCGGGCCGATTCATCCTCCTTGATACCGAGCGGGAAGAGCGGACCGAAATTGGTGCCGATCAGGTGGCCGTCGTCATGACCAAACTCCGCCGCTGGGCAGCCATGCAAGACGAACCGTTCCTCCGCTTCACCGGCGACCCCTCGTTCGATACGACGTTCGATGCTGCCACTGGCGAGCTACGCATGACGAGCGATCAGCTTTCGTACCGCTTGGTGACCATGCCCGTTGCCAATCGTGAGGCGATGAACCAACTACGGACGTTCCTTGATGCCTTTGCTCAACTCCATACGCTGCTCGAAGCAGGCTTGCCTCCTGCACCCCGTCTGCTGGTCAACGAAGAACTGTCGAACCGAAGCGTTGTGCCCATTGAAGTCGAGCTGTTCTCCGGCGAAATTACCGACAAGCCAAGCCTTCGGGCAGAGCATATCGTCTCATGGATCCTGTCGAAGCAGGATCGCCAGCGGATTGAAAGCGCCGCACGCCAGCTAACCGAGTTCGTCGAAGTAGAGAACGCCACGTTCCGCCACCGCAACGAGCGTCTGGTCAAAGCAGACCGCTAAAAAATTGACCACGAAAGAAAAACTGAAAATCAAGGAAGAGAAAATTGTGGGAGGCGTCTCTGACGCCGAGAACTCACCGCAAATCGTTAATGATTGGCAGGATATTATCGGCGTCGGAGACGCCTCCTAAAGTTCAATTCGTTCGCTTTTCACGCTCGTACGGCTTTGTGGAAGAGATCCATCAGCCGCTCCGTAACAGGCCCTGGCTTGCCGTCGCCTATCTGGCGACTATCAACTTTCACGACGGGCACAACCTCTGCTGCACTGCCTGTGAGGAAACACTCGTCGGCGACATAAACATCGTGTTTGGTGAGCGCGGTCTCACGGGTGGTGATTCCCTCGGCAACCGCCAGCTCAAGAACGACTTGGCGAGTGATGCCATCCAGAATACCGGCGTCGCAGGAAGGCGTGAGCAATTCTCCCCGCTTAACAATAAAAATGTTGTCGCCCGTACATTCGGCAACCTCTCCTTTATGATTGAGCATGAGCGTTTCCACGCAACCTGCTTTGAGCCCCTCAATTTTTGCGAGAATGTTATTCAGGTAATTCAGGGATTTTATCCGAGGGCTCAGCGCTGCCGGATGATTGCGGATGACACTCGACGTGATGATCTCAAGGCCCTTCTCATAAAATTCATCGGGGTAAAGTGAGATGGTGTCGGCAATGATAATCACCTGCGGCTGGTGGCAACGA
>JAJRUA010000091.1 GCA_024278035.1 Planctomycetota bacterium
ACGATCGCTACCAACGTGGCGAGGTGTCGATGAAGGGAACGCATAAGGAACTTCCTAGTGGGGGAATTGCTGTGGAAAGCAACTAATCTCTAACGGCACACGTATTAAAAATCTTCGGGCATCGAACTTCTAACGGCACACGCATCAAAAACTGCCGAAGCTGCTGGTTGGTCGGGCGTAGGTGTTGAAGTGGCCATCGCGGAGCCAACCGACGAACGAATTGTCATACAGACCGAACTTGACCGCCTGCAAACCGCCGCCAAACGTGCCGTAGCGAACGCTGGTGCGGGTCCAACCTGAACCGGGATGATGCGAGTGGTACGAGCGTTTGTGCCCGTACAGCATCTCATGGGGCATCAGGGGTTGGTAGGTCGTGTAGGTGTGCCCAACGTTGGCGGGCACCGGCAGTGGCGAGACGTACATGCCTGCTGTCGTGCCACTCGGCCCGGGGCCGACATAGTGGTTGTAGAAGAGGTCGTTCGGTCGTTGTTCGCTAACGTAGCGGCGTCCTTCCCAACCATGTCCGCCCGCTTGGGCCGTGACCGTCGTAAGGGTCAAGGTGCCAGCAGCGGCAAGAATCAGGGCGAATCGTTTCATCGTCTGGGCCTTTGCTTGGGGGGGAGTTAAGCGACGGCGAAGATCGCTCCGACCGGTCTAATGCAACTAATCGGCCAGTCAGGACCGGCAAGGCGATGCTTTTCGCACCAGCCGTCTCGACCGTGACAAGCGGTAAAGTCGGCCAGGGGAGCCGTGTCCCCATTTCACTGGAAAACGGCGACCACGGTGTGCGACGAGGGGGCGAGCCCCCCCGATGATCCCCGCACCGCTCGCCATTAAAAGCCGCTTGCCGTGGTCGGGACGACACGGCTCTCCAACTGGGTTAGAATCCTAGGGTTTCTCTACTTTCGTCCCCCGCTCGGAGCCCCCCGTTGGCACCTTCCACTAAAAAAACAGCCCGTCGCAGTTCGGCCCAAGCGATGGCTGCCTCACAGAAAGAAATCTCCGTCTCCGAGTTTTTCGCAAAGAATCGCCACTTGCTCGGGTTCGACAATCCCCGCAAGTCGCTTCTGACCACCGTCAAAGAGGCGGTCGATAACTCGCTCGATGCCTGTGAAGAGGCCGGCATCATGCCCGAGGTCTGGGTCCACATCGAGGCGACCACCCCCGGACGTTATAAGGTCGGCATCCAAGACAACGGCCCCGGCATCCTCAAAAAACAAATCCCCCTCATCTTCGGCAAGCTGCTCTACGGATCGAAGTTCCACCGCCTGCGGCAAAGTCGGGGGCAACAGGGGATCGGTATCTCAGCAGCCGGCATGTACGGCGTGCAAACGACGGGCAAACCGGTGAAGATCATCTCCAAGGTCTCCGTCAGAAAACCGGCCCACTACTACGAAATCCAAATCGACACGAAACGCAACGTCCCGAAGATCCTTAACGGCAAGGGAGACGGCGTCGATATCCCGCCGGGCGACAAGGGGCTCGCTTATATCGAGAAGCATGGCATCGAGTGGGTCGATCAGAAACATGGGACCCGGGTCACGATCGAGCTAGAAGCGAAGTTCGTTCGAGGACGCGGGTCGGTCGATGAGTACCTGGAGCAAACGGCCATTGCGAATCCCCATGTAACAATCCACTACATCGATCCGGAAGATTATCAATACGACTACGCCCGCTCGGCTGAGGCCTTGCCACCCGAGCCGAAGGAAATCAAGCCGCACCCCTACGGCACCGAGCTAGGCCGACTGGCCACGATGCTGGAGGAATCGGACTCGATGAGCGTCTCTGAGTTTTTCCGCACTCGCTTTAGCCGTGTAACGCCAGCCGTGGCAAGGAAAATCTGTGAGACGGCCAAAGTCAGCGCCCGGACGAACGTCCACAAAGTGGATCGACAGCAAGCGGATAAGCTTTTCCAAGCCATTCAGGCGACTAAAATCTCTCCACCGGCAACCGACTGCATTTGTCCGATTGGTGAACCTCTGATTCTCAAAGGGTTGCACCATGTCGTGCCGGGAGAGTTTTATGTCTCGGCGACGCGTCCTCCGGCCGTCTATCGGGGCAATCCGTTTCAAGTCGAGGTGGGCCTCGCTTATGGTGGCTCGGCTCCGACACAAAACATTACGAAAGAACTCCTGCAAGAGCTTATCGATGAGACCGACACCCGCACCGTTCGACAGTTTCTCATCCACACGTTCAACGGTCTCGGTTCCGAAGCGGCAGACAGAATTATCAAGGCTGCCGGTCTGAAGACTCGCCTCACCCCAGGCAAGCTCAAGCCCAAAGACCGTGAAAAACTCTTTGCGGCTATGAAGAGCGTCAACATCTCGGACGGCCAATCCATGGAAGTGCTCCGCTATGCCAATCGGGTCCCGCTACAGTTCCAGCAGTCGGGCTGTGCGATCACTCAAACGGTGCTCGGCACCAACTGGCGAGGCTATGGGCTCAGCCAATCTCGGGGCGCCATGCCCCGAGGGCCCGTGACGCTCATGGTCCACATCGCCAGCGTTTGGGTTCCGTTCACCAGTGAAAGCAAAGAGGCGATTGCCTCTTACCCTGAGATTCAGAAAGAGATTCGCCTCGGCCTGCAAGCCGTGGGGCGGAAACTGGGCATGTACCTTCGGCGTCGGCTGAAAGTGAAGCAACAGTCGGACCGTCGCGAAATCTTTATGCGTTACTTGAAGGAAGTCGCCGGAGCCGTGAGCGTGATCAACGCCGCCGAAGAACGCGAACTGTATGACCAGTTGGTAAAAGTGGCCAAGCGTCACACGGCCGAAGCGGACATGAAGCTCGATGACCGGGGACGCCCCATCGAAGAAAGACCGGAAGACCTGAACCTGGGAGACAACGTCCTGATCGTTGACGCCGCTCATCACGAAGCGGCCATCAACCGCGTTGTGACAAAACCGGAGGGAGTGGAAGAGTAAACGAGAGAAATAAGTTGCTAGTTGCTAGGCGCTAGTTTTTGGTGGCTGACCGGAAACTAGCGCCTAGCAACTCCCGACTATCTCCCTTTACCGCGTTATCCACAAAAACGGCTGACCCGCCTCGTCGATACGCAACTCACCTTTCAAACGGGCTTGGAACAGCAAGCGATCAAGGATTCGCTTGTAGTAGGTCCGTGTCGAGGGGAGTCGAACTTGAATCGAAGCGGGGTCAATCGCGTCGCGTCGCAAAACGAACCGATCCCACACAAGCGGCAGCCCCGGGAGCTGCTGCCCGATGGCATCGAGCGCCTCTTGCAACGAATAACCCGTAACCTCAACGTTGATCTTCTCAAAAAGCTGCGGGAACGTTTCGCTAGGAGTTTGCTCCGGCTTGTAACCGACGGGCCAGGTGTCGCCCTGCGACAAAGCACGAACAACGTGCAATTCCACCGGCTGGCCTATCGGCTTGATGGCACGAAGGGCAAGGCCCTCTTGACGGAGCATCACTGCAAGGGCTGTGCCGAGGCTGAGCGACTCGACTTCAGCGTGTCCTTCGGCTTCGGTTTGTAACGTCCCGGCAACGTCGCATTGAACTGAGTCGGGAAGCAATTGCCGAAGGGTGGCCCCTGCCGGATGCTTGCCAAGCGGTGGCGTCAAAAAGGCAAAGAGCGCGGTGAACTGTTTTTCGGTTAAGCCAAACTTACCCCGGGCGGCGGTGATGCCTTCAGGGCCCTCGGTACGTAGGCGCTTTAGGTAAGCTGCAAGCTTCGGTTGGTCGCGCAGGGTGAAACGCCCTTGGGGAAGGATCAGTTCGTTGCGGCGAGTAAGAATCGCATGAAGTTTCACTGTAAAGTGAGCAGTGAAGTGAGCCCTGTCGTCCCCGACCACGGCGTGCTTCGGACGCTCACGGTGGCCCGGAACGGCACGGCTCTCTAGCCGTGGCCTATCCCCCGCTTTTGCCCCACGGATTCGGACGTTGGTCTCCCCTAGCTTGGCCAACAGTTGCAACCACTTTTGTGGTGCGGTACTCTGCGGCGCAGCTTGTGAGGCGATTTCAATCGACAGAGCGCTCGCCGTCGTCGGCAGCAGCGTCAGGAGAGCGACGGCAAGTGTTTTGTAGCCATTCATATCTTAAACTATAGCTTGCTGATTGCACGGTTTGCCATTGTTTCGATGGCGAGCGGTGGGGCGTCAGCCCCCCGATAGCAGCGGTGGCAACGCTAAAAAACAACAAAGATCGGGGGGACTGACGCCCCGCCGCTCGCCTAAAGGAATCCTCCCCATGTCCCGACCCGTTACGTTGTTCACCGGCCAGTGGGCCGACTTGCCGCTTGAAACGCTTGCCAAGAAGGCTGCCGATTTTGGCTACCAAGGCCTGGAACTCGCCTGCTGGGGCGATCACTTTGAGGTCCGTCGAGCGATCGACGAACCGGACTACGTCGATAAAAAACGGGCGCTGCTGGATCGGTACGGCCTGGAATGCCATGCGATTAGCAACCACCTCGCTGGCCAAGCGGTGTGCGACCCGATTGACGAACGGCACCAAGCAATCCTCCCGCCCCACGTCTGGGGCGATGGCGAGCCCCAAGCCGTCAACGCTCGGGCAATTGAAGAGATGAAGCTCACGGCTCAAGCGGCTAAGAAGTTGGGCGTTTCGGTCGTGAACGGTTTCACGGGCTCCTCGATTTGGCATTTGCTGTATTCGTTCCCGCCGGTGCCGGAGTCGATGATCGAAGAGGGGTTTCAGTTCTTTGCGGAGCAATGGAACCCGATTTTGGATGTCTTTGACGAGTGCGGTGTTCGGTTTGCGTTGGAAGTCCACCCCTCCGAGATCGCATTCGATATTTACACGGCCCAGCGGGCGCTCGAAGCGGTGGGGCACCGCGAAGCGTTCGGCTTTAACTTTGACCCAAGCCATCTGTTATGGCAGGGCGTTGATCCGGTGGAGTTCCTTCGGGCTTTTCCGGACAGAATTTTTCATTGTCATATCAAAGACGCCATCATCACACTCGACGGGCGGACGGGCATTTTGGCCAGTCACTTGAACTTCGGCGATGCCCGACGGGGTTGGGACTTCCGCTCACCGGGCCGGGGCGGCGTGAACTTTGAGGAAATCATTCGCTCGCTGAACGCTTGCAACTATCGGGGCCCCCTCTCCGTCGAATGGGAAGACAGCGGCATGGAGCGAGAGCACGGAGCAAGAGAAGCTTGTGAGTTCGTCAAGCGGCTCGACTTCACGCCCGGCACCATCGCGTTCGACGCCGCCATGGCCGATCAAGGAGCGTAAGCCGTAGGCGAGCGGTGCGGGCGTCAGCCCCCCCGATAGAAGCAGTGGCAACGATGCCACCGGAGTCATCGGGGGGCTGACGCCCGCACCGCTCGCCGCTGAAACGATGGCTCGCCTATCGCCTCCGTAAGCTACAATACAGGCATGCCTCTGTTGCGTCTCATCGCCGCCGTGCTATTGCTTTGTATCGGTCGCTGCGCGGTGGGTGCCGAGATGCTTTACGTCGCTCCCGAAGTTTACAATGGTGTGGCTGTTACGCAACACGACAAGGCCCGCGCTGAAAAAACTTTCAACGAAGGCCAAGCCGCGGCCCAGCAGGGGGCCCCTTCGCTCGCTCTGCGGAGAGCAACCGAGGCCCTCCACTCCGATCCCCACCACGCTGGAGCCCGGCAGGTACTCGGCTACGTCTTCTCGGATGGCCAGTGGCAAACACCCTACCAAGCGGACCGAGCGAAGCGAGGCCTCCTCTGGGACGACCGCTTCGGGTGGACCCAGCTTGCCGACCTGCCCCGACTCAAGGCAGGCGAGCGACCGCTCGGCAAACGCTGGATCTCGGCAGAAGTCGATACGGCCCGGCACTCGGAAATTGCCGATGGCTGGCAAGTTCGGACGGATCACTTCCTCGTGACCACCAACCACTCGCCCCAGACGGGCGTTGCGCTTGCTGCCGAACTGGAGGACCTGTTTCAAGTTTGGCGACAACTGTTTGCTGGTTATTATCTTACCGACCGAGAGATCACGCAGCGGTTTGCCGGCGAGCGTCGGGCCCGTAAAAACCGACCCTTCCGAATCGTTTACCACCGTAACAAGGCGGGCTATGTAAAACACTTGGAGCGCCGACAGCCACGCATCGCCCAGACGCTTGGCATTTACTTTCCGGTGCTTCGCGAAGCCCATTTCTATCATTCGGATGACCCGACCGAAGCGGCACGCCTTCGTCCGACCCTTTACCACGAAGCGGTCCATCAACTGTTTCGAGAAAGTCTTGCCGGTAGTAAAAAGATCGCGACGGATGCCAACTACTGGGTTATCGAAGGTGTCGCCTGCTACTTCGAGACGCTCACGCCCCTTGACGGAGGCCGTTACACGATCGGCCGCGGCGGACGACTTCGGTCGGCTGCCGCCCAGCCATCGCCGTTGCCACTGGCCGAGCTGACGGCCCTGGGCCAATCGGACCTCCAGCGACGCCCCGACCTAGCGGCTCTCTACGCCCAATCGACGGCCCTTGTGGCGATGCTCATGGTGGGGGACCGTGAGGCCCTCGTCCGCTATCTGAAGGCCGTTTACAGCCGACGCCCCGGCAGCAATGAGTTGGCAAAGCAAGTCGGACGTTCTTATGCCGAATTGGATGCCGAGTACCAAACGTTTATTAAAAATCAGTAGGAGAGCCGTGTCGTCCCCGACCACGGTAAGCTTCGGACGCTAGCCAGCGATAAACATCGTTTTTGGAACTACGGATTTGGGTCTTTCTCAGGCCGCTGAAGACTTCCAAGCAGATTCTGGGGAAGGCTCTCAGTCGCGGCTTCCTCCCGCAAATTGGAGGACATAGTAAAGCAAAATCATCACCGACTGAAGCGTTACGGCGACATACGTCCAAGCCGCCGCGTTGAGCACTCCGTTGACGTATTGCATCTGGCTCTCGGGAACGATGCCGTGATCGACCAACTGTCGCTTCGCCCGATTGCTAGCATCGAACTCGACCGGCAAGTTAATCACCTGAAAGAACGCAACCGCTGCGAAGGCAACAATGCCCAGCAAAATGAGTGGCGGAAAGTTAAAGATGGCGCCCCCCATAATCATGAACATGCCGGTTCCACCACCGAAGTTGGCCGCCGGGACGGCCAGGTTGCGGATCACTAGCGGCGTGTAATTCTTGGCGTCTTGCAGGGCGTGGCCCGCTTCGTGGGCGGCAATGCCAACGGCAGCCATCGTTTTCTGGCCATAAACCCCTTCGCTCAATCGAAGCACCTTTGCCCGAGGGTCGTAATGGTCGGTCATTTGCCCCGCAATCGGCTCGATGGCCACCTGCTGCAAACCGGCCGAGTCGAGGAGCAGTCGCGCCGCCGCGGCACCCGAGAGGTTCGCCCCGACCTTGGCAGCCCGAGCGTACTGGCTCTTTACCCGTGCCTGCGCCCACATAGCGAGTAGAAAACCGGGGGCAATGAACAGAATATAGAGGAACATGGTTGCTTGATTCGAGGGGGGAGAAAAAAGGTTGGGGGGGAGTCTATAAGTACGCAGAGAGTTCGGCTTCGGTTCGGCTCTCTTGTTGGGCCGCTCCGCCGGGCAGGGCTTCGGCTGCGGAGGGCCGATTTTGCCCCGCTTTGGGCCCCGTATTAGGCGTTGCGTCGGGGGACACGGTGGGTTCTACCTGTAAGAGCCCCATTTTCTGCAATAACTGTAACAGTTGTGGCCAGGAGACACCCATACCATTTCCTGCGGGCTGGGGCGTCACGAGTTGTCCCCGCTGGTAGAGAGCCGACTTCGCATGAACCACATTCGCGATGACGTACCCCTGCTGGGGGCCACCGAAGTCGAGCCGCAAGTTCGAGCCACGCAGCTCCGCCATCGGACGGCCCTCCGCATCGACCACAAATAGCTGTTCGCAAACAAGCTGCTTCGTCCGGGTCTGCTTGGCCAACTTGTCACGCAATGCCGCACCGAGCGCCAGGAACAAGAGAGGGTAAATAATCCATCGTTCGCGTTCAGACATTTTTACAGCGTGTGGCTTAAGAGCTAATTATTATCATTGGGAGGGACAGGCGAGCTGTGGCGTCCCCGACCACGGGCCAGGCAGGCGAGCCGTGAGCGTCAGCGACCGGAGGGAATGCCACTCATTCCTCCGGTCGCTGATGCTCGCGGCTCCCCTTTTACGGCACGTCTTTCACTCGTTTCGCTCGAAGATCAACCGGCCAAATCGGGGATCGGCTCCTGATTCGTGTAGGACAAACCGGTCAGGTTCGTCCGCTTTTCTTTCGAGCATTTCGATCTCAAAGCGTCGGCGTTCGACGACCGTCTCTTCCTTTCTGTTGATCGTGATTTCCAATAATTGCTTTCGTCCTTCGCCTGGGGTCAGGGTCCAGTCTCCGCTTAATTCCTCCTTCCCGTCAAGCGAGAGTGTCGCTTTGCCTAAGCGATCGAACCAGAGGTCGATCCGCAAATCAGGGAAATCTTCCATATCCGTTGGCGGCAATGCGACCGACAAGTCGGCTTTGTCACGGACAGGCCACTCTCGCAAAGTCCGTTCATCGGCGGTCTCAGGCCGACCCTGCCAATGGCCAAAAAGTTGCTTAGCGGGTGTTATCGGGCCATCGCAACCAGCGAAAAAAGGGAGGGTCGTGAGTAAAAGAAGACGGAACATTTAAGTTGCTAGTTGCTAGGCGCTAGTTCTTCAGGTTGTCATTTATTTCAATGGCGAGCCGAGAGCGTAAGCGACCGGAGGAACGAGTGGTGATACCCTCCGATCACTTATGCTCTCGGCTCGCCAGGCTCAATAAATGGGTATCGCACTGCCATTCTTTTGGATTCGGTACGGCAACCAAACGAGCACCACTTGGGCCACATCAATGTCGGCCTTTCGGGGTGAAATAACAAGCTCCTCAAGCTCCAAGTTCTCTGGTGAGAAGGCCGACTCCGCTTCCGAGAGCTTCTCTGCAAGCTCCGTTTCGAGTCGTTCCTTTGCCGTGATCGCGTCCTCAAGGTCTTGCTTGGCCCGGTTCTGTTGGCTTCGCTCGGTCGAGGCCTGTCGGGCGGCGCTCATCGAACTCGATGCTTTTCGGCTGGTGCTCTTTCCCCCAATGGCACTGAGCACCAGTTGTAAAACCGCCATCGCAAATCCAGCGATACGGCCCCAGAACTGCGACTTCTGTTCTTCGTAGTACGACTGTTTCTTTCGGACCTTCTCTTCGGCCGCTTTGATCTTCTTCGTATAACTCTCGTTGATCTTGGCCTTCGCCTTCTTGGATAAGTCGATAGCGTGCGAAGCAAGCCGGGTACGGAACTCGGCTTCGGTCTCTTCGCCGTCCGAGACCTCGTCCACCTCATCGCAGCGCCAGAGCGTGACCCGTTGGGTTTGGTAAAGCCATTGTTCTAAGTCCCGGACGAACTCCTTGTAACGCTTCGGGTCGCCCATGTCGCGGGGGAGCTTCGCGAACTGGGCATCGTCGTACTCTGCGTCCCCTCGCAGCAAGGGGGCCTGCCGGTAGACGAGCGACTCTTCCCATAAGCCGTCGGGCACGTCCTCGTTAAAGCTCTTGACGACGAACAGACAGTCCCAGCGATCGAGGTTGCACCCGCCCGTCGTCTTTGTGAAGTGGAGCTTACCGGTACCAAGCAGGCCGGGACGGTATTCAAGAATGGCATCCTTCGAGAGGCGTTCGTTCGTTTCGACGAACCGCTCTTCGATCTCACGGGACGTGACGGGGCGCGTTGGGCGAGCGGGCTGGCGTGAGCCACTCGATATTTGCTGTTCTGTTTTCGTTACCCCCGCTTCAACCGAGGGGCTGACGCCCGACCGCTCGCCTGCTTTTTCGTTCCTTTGCTCTTTGACGGGGTCCATCAACTGCTTGATCTTCCCTCGTGACAACGGCCCGGCGAGGTACGACATGGCCCATCGTGTATGGAACACCGATGGCTTGTCTTCGTGGACGTTGTTCATCAGAAAAACCCGGCTACCGAGTCCAGCAAGCGTTCGCTCCATTTCCTGCTTGTCGAAGGCTTTGCCCGCCGCACCCGACGCCCCTTCCAAACCCTCCATCACTCGCATCTTGTCGCGCTCCGTCTGCAAGCGTCCAAGGAACCAGGTGCCCGCATTCGATAGGCCCTTGTAGTCCAGGTCCACCGGGTTTTGCGTCGCCAGAACCACCCCAAGACCAAACGCCCGGGCTTGTTTGAGCAGCGTGAGCATCGGTTGTTTGCTGGGCGGATTCTTCGACGGCGGGAAATAGCCGAACACCTCATCCATGTACAACAGCGCCTTCAACGAGCCTGTACCCGGTTGGGTTCGCATCCAGGCAAGCACCTCGTTCAGCAAAATCGTCACGAAGAACATCCGCTGCGAATCGTCCAGGTGGGCGATCGAGATGATCGACATTCGTGGCTTGCCGTTCGGGTATTTTTCTGACGGGGTGCCGTAGAGCAACTTCTGCACGTTGAGCGACTGGCCTTCCATCCAACCGGCAAACGAGGGACTTGCTAACAGATTGTTGAGCTCCATCGCCAGCTTCGTACGCTCTTTCTCTGGATAAAAGGTTTCAAGGTCCATCACGCCGACCGTCTCGAACGGCGGCTGCTGAATCTCTCGAATCATGTCGGCGATCGCCAAGTCACGCCCAGCACCCCATGCCTTTGTAAGCACGTTCGACAAGAAAATATGCTCTCGGCTACGGACCGGGTCGGCGTCGATGCCCAGCAGTGCCAACAACCCGGAAACGGCTGACGACACCCGCTGACGAAACGCATCGGCATCGTTACGAAGCGCTTGCGGCGGTGCATTAAAGTTTTTGAGCACCGTCATAGGCAAACCATGACTCGCCCCGGGCGTGTAGATGAACCGATCGACGGCGTCGTTGTATTGCTGAATCCGCTCGGGCCCTTGGCCCCACTCGGCTAGTCCACTTTTCCACATCGCGGCGGTCTTCGTAGCAAGCTCCTCGACTGTCAGATCCTTGCGCTGGGCAACCGACGAATCGACCCAGGGCTCAAAGTTCTTCGCTTCCAAATCCGGAAAGCCAAGCAGTAGGTTCCCCAGATCGCCCTTGGGGTCAATACAGATGGCAGGGATGCCGTCGAGAGCCGCCTCTTCCAAGAGCGACAAGCAGAGCCCGGTCTTCCCGCTGCCCGTCATGCCGACGCAAACGGCGTGGGTGGTCAGGTTTTTCGAGTTATAAAGCAGGGGTTTATCGGCATGGGTCTCCCCCTTTGCCAGATCGTGCTCTCGGCCGAGATAGAAATGATTGCGGCTATTGATGTCAGGCATTGCTCAGAATCCAAATAGTCCTAAACCGTTGTTTTGGCAACATCTTACACAATCGACAAGGTTGTGCCACGGCTACATGGTTGGGATTTTGCGCCCTAATTCCAACCGTCGGCAGCGTATTGGAGTTTTTTACAACGGTGATGAGCGAATGAACAGAAGTCTCTTTGGAGCCAATTCCCCGATCGATCGGCAGCCACTACTAACAGCCCGTCCGGAAAGAGGAATGGCTCCGAGCCCTATGCAAGAAAACCTCGGACTTTAGCGACCTTTGCGAGGTGCCTGTCCCCTTTCCCAACGGGCTGTTAGGCTACTTTCCCCCACTCTCAATCGATACCTCGGCTATTCATGCAAATCAATAAAACTCTCCTTTCGAGCACCGTTATTGCAGCGCTCGGCGGTCTGCTCTTCGGCTTTGATACGGTTGTTATCTCAGGTGCCGAACAGACCATCGAATCGCTCTGGAACCTTAGCCCCGCAATGCACGGGCTGGCGATGAGTGCGGCACTGTGGGGGACCGTGTTGGGGGCCATGACGGGCGCATATCCGACCGACCGATTGGGCCGCAAACGGACTTTGATCTCCATTGGCCTGCTGTACTTTGTTTCGGCCGTTTGGTCGGGGATGGCGACCGATGTCTACTCGTTCATGCTTGCTCGTTTTCTAGGAGGCATTGGGGTTGGCATCTCTACGGTTGTCGCGCCGTTGTACATCGCTGAAATCTCGCCTCCCGCTTTACGTGGCCGATTGACCGGCATGTTCCAGTTCAACATCGTGCTTGGCATCTTGCTAGCGTTTCTATCAAACTTTGCGCTGAACGGCACGGGGGAGAATGCCTGGCGATGGATGCTGGGGATTGAGGCCCTTCCCGCCCTCGTTTATATGCTTGCCTGTTTTGCGATTCCCGAGAGCCCGCGTTGGTTGATCGTTGCGAAAAAAGATCGGTCTCAGGCGGCACGTGTCTTGTTGCGAATTGGATTGGCCGAGAACGCGGATATTGCTAACGCACAGATCGATCAAATTACGGCCGCTGCTGCAAGCGAATCCAAGACGACCAGCTTGTGGAACGCAGGGCTTGGCAAGCCGATTGCACTCGCCTTCTTGATCGCTTTTTTCAATCAACTCTCCGGAATCAACGCGGTGCTCTACTTCGCGCCGCGACTCTTCGAGATGGCCGGTCTGGGAGAACAGGGGGCCTTCTTGCAAACCATCGGCATTGGCATTGCCAATCTCATTTTCACCTTTGTTGGCCTCTGGTTGGTAGACCGGGTTGGCCGGAGGACCCTGCTCTACATCGGATCGGTGGGCTACATCGGGTCGCTCGGCCTTTGCTCTTGGGCGTTTGCTTCAGAGAACTTCAAGATCGTTCCGGCCTGCATTTTCGCCTTCATCGCCTCCCATGCAATCGGCCAAGGATCGGTAATTTGGGTGTTTATCTCCGAGATTTTCCCGAACCGTCATCGGGCGGCAGGCACGTCGCTCGGGTCGGCCACGCACTGGGTTTTTGCCGCGTTACTTACGCTTGTGTTCCCAACGCTCGTCACCTGGTTTTCGCCAGCCCTGGTGTTTGGGTTCTTTGCCGGGATGATGGTATTACAACTGCTTTGGGTTGGGAGCATGGTGCCCGAAACCAAAGGCGTGCCACTCGAAGAATTGCAACGCAAACTCGGGCTAACTTCTTGACGAAAGAACCGGAAAGCGTGAAGAAGGCTCGGAGGCCCTTCCCCCAACTTGCCGCCGAAGAGCAAGCGAAACAAGAGAACCGTGCTAACGGCCCGCCCGGAAAAGAGAACTGGGTTCCGAGCCGATGCGAGGAAATCTCGGTCTTTTTCAACAGGCTGTTAGGTTCCAACCGTGAGGGAAATAACAGAAGAACCGGTTAGGTGGGCAAAAGAACCCCCTCCGGCGGGAAACCGCTGTCCCACAAACGGCTTTGGCTTATTATGCTGGGGTGGATAGCATCTCTTGATGCGAATCAGACCCTTCTGGCGTTAGCCCTGGCGAAAAATTGTGAACGATTCCAATCAAAACTCCCTCCGTGCGCTCAATAACCCGAAGTTCTATTCCCGTTTCAAGTGGCTGGGGATGGCGGCCTTGGGTTTTGCTGTTTATTGCTACTACGATGGCAGTGTGAACTACCCCGACCAACAAGTACGAGGCGAGGCCTACCTTAAGCTAGCCGAAGCGTCGATGTCCCAGGACCAATTGAATGAAATCGCTTCGCAGGCTCATGGTGCGCAAGAGGTTTATCAAAAGCTGGTCAAGCGAGCCAAAGAAGATGTGGATTTCTCCAACGCCTGGGCCTCGTTGACCAAAGAAAAAGACTGGCCGATGGCCCCGCCTAAGAAGCTCCGTTCTGAGGGAGATATTATGGGCCAATTCGTGATGGCAGGCCTCACGGCACTCGCAGGCGTTTGGATGTTGCTCACCGTTTGGCGATCGAGTGGCCGATGGATCGAACTCGACGAAGAGGGAACGATTCACACCAGTTGGGGCCAATCGTTCCCCGTGGCGAGTATCACGCACATCGATAAACGCATCTGGCGCGACAAAGGAATCGCCCGTGTGAAATACGAACATGAGGGCCGTCGTGGGCGGTTCGTTGTGGATGATTACAAGTACGACCGACCCATGACCGACGAGATTCTCCGCCGTATGGAGAATGCGATCGACGCCGACAAAATTGCGGGGGGACCCCTCGAAGCCGCCGCTGCTGAGACGCCGACCGAGACAATCGCCCAGGCCGACGACCTTGATTCGGGGGTGACAACGGCCTAAACAACGGCCTAGCTATCTCTCTACGGACTCGTTTGGCATTCGTCTTGCGAAATCTGCTGTCGGAAAAATAAACCGCAACGGAACGACGGAAAAAATCACCTGAATTAGCGATGATTGGTGAGCGGTGGGCGTAAGTCGAAGATCCGCCGCAGGAGGGCCTACCGATGAACCCTCTAAACGTCGTGAACGGTTACCATCTCTCCCGCTTCAACGGCGGACCGTTTCGAGGGGCGTTACCCGGCTCGCCGTGAGATGCTCACGCCGATAGGCGGGCATAAAACCACGTGCCCCTTGAACGCCGATCCGTTGGCCAAGCAACGGCTGGAGATTCAGACTGGGCGTCGGCGTAAGGAACGTGGTCACTTTGCCGCTACGATCCACAAGGGCAAACTTGGGCGATTCGGCTCGTTGGGAAACGACGGGACGTAAAACCCCCACAGCATCGTAGCCCAACTTCGCAGCCTCGCTCATCTCTTGCTGGGGTTCCTGGGCTTTTGTGAGCCGTGTCGGCGGAGCAACTTTTGTGCGATCCAATTCGGCAAACGCTCCGCGCGCTTCACGGTAGCGCCCTGCGATCTGCACGAAGCTCTCGATGCGTGTCGCGACTTCTCGCACGACACGTCGCTCTTTCTCACTTGGGGCCACCATCAACAAAGAGGCTGCCTCAGCTTCGAGCGTGTCAAAACGCCAGAGGTTCGGCTTCTCAGCAATAATCGTTGAGAGCGCTAGCTCCAGTGCCGTCAGACGTTGATCGAATTCTCGATTTTTCGCGAGAGGCTCACTTTGAGCAACACTTGGCAAGGGCTTGGGTTCGTTGTACCGCTGGGCGTAGCGCGACGCCTCGGCGGCAGTAGCAGTCGAGGGACTGGAACGAATCCAAGTCTGTTCTGCCTCCGCACAACAG
>JAJRUA010000008.1 GCA_024278035.1 Planctomycetota bacterium
CATTCGATACCCTGGGAGAAACGGTTGCTTCCCCCACGCCCCCATCGTCATCAATTAACGTAACGGTGATCGTCGGATTGTCGAAGGGCGTTCCCGTTGGATCGTCGTCAAGATAAAGATGGGTCCTAAAAAAGCTGGTGGTTCCAGCGGCGAGTGAAAAAGTCTCTGTCTCGCCATCCCCCCAATCGATTTGTAAGGTAAACGAATCCTCGGTCCCCGGATCAACAATGTTACCTCTCAGCAAGGTGATGCCATTCTCGGTGGTATCCGAAGCGGTGAGGTTCTCGATCTCTGGAGCAACATTCGCAACCGTCATGGTCGCCCGGATCGTGTTTTCCGAATTGGTACTTGCTTGGCTGGTCGCTGCTGGACCGTTTTGTTCACGATAGGTGAGACTTACCGTGTAAATTCCGTCATCGCTTGGAGTAAATTGGAAAGAAGGGTCGGTCGATTGTTCCATCACGGCTCCATCACGGGTGATGGTCCAATCGAAATCGAGCGAGGGGCCTCCCTGCGCCGAACTATCGAGGTTCTCCGTAGCAACAGTGACCGTCTCTCCTTCGAACGCCATTGCCGGCACGACGATGGCTGTCGCAGCGTTCAGAACACGGCGCGGCTCGAGTCGGCGAAGACACGTCGGGGCGGGAACGATCGACTCACGTCCGCCGGCTGGTCGTCGGGGAGCGCGCGTCAGACGGTGATCGAACCAACGGGTCCAAGCCATAAGAAGAAGGGGGGACAAGAGGAGCAGGGGCGAAGGAGAGCCTTGTTTACTCCGTCTTGCCCTGTCGGAAATTATTACCAAAACATTAAGGCAAACACAGTAAAAGCCCCCTCGGAGCCGCGGGGAGAAGCCAATGGTTCAAAGGAGTGAGGCAGTGCGGCACCCGAGAAGGCATGGTCTCTTCTAGAGGTGCGGGATCAATGAGGCAGGCTTCAGTATCAACACCGATCGCATAAAGTGCAAAAGATTTGCCGGTTTTTTAGGAGATTCGCCGTTTTTTTCGGCGACGGGCTGTTAGCGAGGGGGGGGGCCGATTGTCCGGTTTGGACGGATTGCATAGAGTCGCTAGCCTTCGATCGCCGATGGAAGCAGAGACGAAGCCGTGCTATCGCCATCAAATGGGCGGGAGCGATTAGAAAAAATCTCTGGGGGGAGAGCGATGGAGTGGTGGAAAAGTAGCTTTGCAATCGCCTTAGGTATCTCCTTAGCGACGCTTTTGAGCCCGCAATCGGTCTTTGCCAATAGCTGGGGAAATCACCGGCCCATCGGTGCGTTGGGTGTTGATTCCGTAATGCCAGCCGGAGAAATGCCGCGAGATTATGCCATGGAGGGAAACGCATCGACGGTACCGGCTGGAGTTGTCGGCTTACGAACGTGGCCCATCCAAACGCGTTGGTGGGTAGCTGCCGCAACGCGTCACCGACCGCTCTACTTTGAAGAGGTTAACGCCGAGCGTTACGGATACACCCGTAGCCGCTTGCTCCAACCGGCCATTTCAACGGTCCACTTTTTCGGAACGGTCCCCTACTTGCCTTACCTAATGGCCGCCGATGGTCCGTGCGAATGCGTCTACACACTGGGCCACTATCGCCCCGGCTCCTGTGTTCCCTACCGCCAACACGCCTGGCCAATCAGTCTGCCCGGCGTCAGCGCCGAAGCCGCCACGGTTGTAGGAATCATTGCGCTGTTCCCGTAAGGTTCGTTGAAGCACGGTTGGCAACCATGAAAAGAACGAAAGGGGCGTCAGGAGGGGCCGAAAGTGATGGAACGAGTTGTCACTCGTCGCCGAAGACCCGGGTGCTTTCTTCACGACGGATGGGAGTCCGGAGGTCCTCGGATTCGACCGAAACTGTTACTCGTTGGTCGCCCGGAAGCTCGCCACGCAAGCGGACGCGGTACAATACCTTCACGCCCGGTTCAAGTCGAGCGATTGGGGCGAACTCAACCCGATCGTCGGACAAACGATGGGCCGTGTGCCCCTTGGCTGAAACGACTTTCATGCCGACAGGCGCTTCAAGCACCACACGCACAGCGGAGGCGGCCTTGGTTCCTTCGTTCGTCACTACCACGTCGTACGCCGCTTCGGCACCCACTTCGATCGGGTCTTGTAAGTCACGAACATCGAACGCCAACGAAGCGATGCCTTCGATGAGAAGCCGTTGCGACTCGGTAGCTTTTAATCCGTTGAGAGCTTCCCCCTCGACCCTAAGCGTGTGTTCGCCTGCTGTGATTGGCAAGCCGACGACTTCGACGGCTCCCCGTTCGCCCTCAGGTAATTCGGCAAGGCTCCAATAAACACTGTGCGTTTGGTTATCGTACTCACCCATGTTGTTTGCGCTGACAAACTTGAGCCCTTGCGGCAAGTGGGTGACCAGGCGAACCTCTTTGGCCGGGGCGCTGCCCGGATTATTGATGTTGATGGTATAGGTTGCTGGCCGTTCGAGATAACGCCGTTTCGGTCCGTCGATCGAAACATCAAGTGACGCTGCAACCACGTCGAACGCAATGGATTTCTCGGCACGCAGGTCGCCATTAGCGAACGCTGTGACGGTGTTCACAGCACGGCCTGCCTGAGCGGCTGTGAGAGTTAGGTCCAATCGTCGGGTTTCGCCGGGGGCAAGCGTGCCGATCTCCATCTCTAGCTCGGGGCCCGCTTCGTGGCGCAGGTTGTCCGGAACGTCCTCTACCAGCACTACACCGGTTGCCATGCCGGTGCCCGGGTTATGGAGTTCGATTTGAACTAGCTGCTTTTTCCCAACAAGTACACGCTCGGCAGCCCGAATGCGAATCGCCAGTTGCGGACGTGTGCTCCGCATCGCGGCAGATGCCATGGTTTCAAACGAGACGCTGGCGACGCTGCCGATGGTCCCTTCCCGCAGTGGCTTGACACGAACCTCGACGCTACGCTCTTCGCCAGGTGCGATGGATCCCAACCGCCAAGCCAATCGACCGTTTTCACGGGCGGCGGGGGGAATCGCTCCTACGAGTTCCGCCCCTTCGGGTATCTCGTCGTAGAGAGCAACATTTTTAGCCGTACTTTGGCTCGTATTCCGAACGGTAATAAGAAATCGGCTCGTCTGTCCCACACGCACCTCTTCGGGGCCTCGCTTTTCGACCACAAGCGATCCTTCTTGAGGGCCATTTAGCTCACGACCGCCGGGACGACCGGTTCCTTGTTTGCTTGGTTTCCCCACTCCTTCTTGGAAAGTTGCTGGTGCCGTATCACTCCAATCGTTGCGAGAATCTCGCCCCGTTCCTTGACCCGCTTCTTGACGGGGCACTTGAATTGGGTTCTGAGGAGTGACCAATTCCGTTCCGTATGGCTTGAAAGCGGGGGGGGCGGTCGTCGCAGGCGGTTCTACGACGGGGGTAACGCCGGTCGCGAACGCTTCTTCAGGAATCGTAACGATCGAAGGTTCTTCGTTCATCGTGTTAGCCAGAACAGCGTTTCTTGCAGGCTCGAAAGTGCGAGGCTCGTCGCCTATGGATTGCGTTGCAAGGCGATACGGTTCGGCCGACCGCTTAACAGGTGCAAGCTGCCGGACGGGTGTGGCACCAATTTTCAGTCGAATTGGATTGGGCTCTAACGGACGGGGCTCTGGTTGTTCATGATAACGCTCGCTTGTCGGCTTCGATGCTTCGCTAGGCGCGTTCTCTGTGAACGCTAACCGTGCCGCATCCGATCGGGGACTCGGTACACTTAGCTGGGGCGAAGCCGGTTGAGTCGTGAGACGGAGCGGATTGCTTCCTGCCGACTCTTGGCCTACAGGTTGCTCAAAACGTACCGGTTCGACTCGATTGATTGGGGGGGCAACCGCCCGGTCAATTCCTTGGAAGGCATCAATGGCTGCTGGTGAATCGACAGGTTTTGCCGCGGGTACGGATGCCGAACGGGGCCGTAGACGCTCGGTCGCCCAGGTGGCGACTGCCGAATCGACTTTCGCCGAAGGGGCATCCCATACGGCGGGGGCCACCACTTTTGAGCCGCCGGTCTCTTTGCCATAGCCGGACGTGCCAAGGGCCACAAACAGTGCTGTTGCGACAAGAGAAAGGAAGAAAGAAGCTTGGTTTCTGAAGGATTGCATCGCTACCGATCCCGGGGGAGTCGTTGTCCTCCACAACGCGGCTACACTTTGGGCCGAGGAGCGTCGCGGAGACGTTGGGAGCGTAGTAGCAAAACTAAGAGCGTAAGCAAAGGCCGAAGTCTTTTTGGGGCCCAAGTCCAATAGCCGCGGGTGGAAGCCGTCGGTGTCGATTGTTCCCCCGCCGGCTTCCGCCTGCGGCTAGGAACGATTTTTAGCCCTCTTACTCGTGCTAGCATGAAGGCAAAGAGATGCGAGGCTCCCCAGCCGCGTGTGGTTGGACAAGACCCATTGATTATTATTTCTCGCATTTGCTAAGAATTGCTCGACAAGAAGGCCTCTGCGGGATACCGTAGTGGGGTTCTGGGAAGGGAACGAGATTGAGGCAATCACAACTTTTCCTCCTTTTCGCCACCGGATTGACGCTTATGAACAACCTCTTTGGCTGCAAGACGCGCCGCAGGGCTCTGGCGATCCCGTTTCGGTTTTGTACTTTTATTTTTCTTCTCGTTATCGCTGCGCCGGCTTGCGCATTTGTTCTTAATAGTGAGGAGGGGACGGTCTCAAAATGGGGCGTTGACTCAACCCCAGGCACCCCCGCAATTATTAGCTGGGGCTTTATGAACGAGGGAACGACGGTGGACCCCAGTTTTGTGATGGACCCCCAAGACTTCCCCGGCCAAACGGGGCTCGTCGGAACGAGCAGCATCAGTACGCTTCAATCGCAAATCGACGCAACCTACGGATTCGGTTCGTTCATTACGGCCTTACAGGGAGCTTTTGATACTTGGTCCGAAGTCACAAACATCCTCTTTGTAGGTCCGATCAACGATCCGGGCTTACCTTTTGGGGAAACCGGCGCAACCGCCCCCGACATTCGTATTGGTGCGTTTCTCCCCGAAGCGGGCCATTCGTTTGAGTCCGCCGGAGCGGTTAGTTTTGGTCCTCCAACCTCAGGGGCCGATGGTATTGCCGGTGATATTCTTTTTAACCTTAGTGCAGCGATCGATATCGTCGTGGGCACGGAAGATGTTTCACCGATCCCCGCTGGCACCTACGATCTGGAAAGTCTGTTCCTCCATGCGCTGGGTCACGCTGCCATTGGTCTGGGCCATCCCCCTTGGAGTGGCGAAGAGCCGGATCAACGGGTGATGTACGCCGGCGATTTGGAAGACTCGGAAGCTCCTTCCTGTTGCCAAACGATCAACCGCGAATTGCACGAGGACGACATCGCGGGAGCATGGTTCACCTACGGCATCCGCGGCGACTTCACGGGCGATGGCACGGTCGATGCTGCGGACTATACCGTCTGGCGCGATGGCAATCTGCCGGCCAGCGACTACGATTCGTGGGTCGCCCAATTCGGTGCCGTAAGAACGCAACCCGAGGGCAACGAAGGTGAAAGTATTCCCGAACCCTCCGGCTTGGTTCTGGTAACGTTCGGCTTGGTTGGATTTATGAAGAGAGCATCCCATTTCGTTTGATGGGGTAGGGCTATTCGGGCATGTTGAGCTACCTTGTCTGGCAATTGGGGCAGTAAAACGTCGAGCGTTGGGCCTGAACGATCTTTTCGACCGTAGCGCCACAACGTGGGCAGGATTCCCCCTCTCGGCCATAGACCGCGTGGCAATTCTGGTAGCTCGCTTCCTGGTTTAGCTTATTGCGATAGGTGCCGTCGCCCAGTGATGAACCTTCCAATCGTACGGCTTCGGTTAGCACAGCGTGTGTTGCTTCGGTGATGGCATTCCATTGCCGTATTGTCAGACGATCGCAACGTGCTGCCGGATGGACGCGTGCCGTGTATAAAATCTCGGCGGCATAAATGTTGCCAATCCCCGCTACGGCTCGCTGATCGAGCAGCGCGACTTTCACAGCCCGCTTGCTCTTTCCCAATCGCTGGCGGTAGTCGGCAGTTGAAACCACGAGCCCATCCGGCCCTAGCCGATCCGCTCCAAACGCCACGGCAAACTCCGCCGCGTCATAAAGCCGAACCTTACCCAACCCACGTTGATCCCAAAACCAAAACCGGTCGAGCTGTCCTCCTTCTAAATCGAACCGTACCCGCAGGTAAAGCGGGTTGGGCGACTCACCCACGACCACAAGCCCCGTCATCCGCGGTTCAAGAATTATCCGTGCTTCCGATTCCAGCCGTAATGCCACTCGCTTACCAACCCGATCGATCGACAGCACACGCTGGCCCACCACACGGCGACGCAGGTGATCGATTCGTGGCAAAATACCAATCGGCTTACGTGGGCAGGCGAGTTTTTCAACGCCCACCAACCTCGCACCCTTTGCTCCAAGGATCGCACGCCGCATCGTTTCCACTTCCGGAAGCTCAGGCACTTTTTTTATTGGGTTAAAAGAAAGGGGAGCTGGCCCGCTCGCGGGCGGTTCCCTTGATCCGGCACGCTCGCTAGCCGACAATCAAGGGGATGAGCACTAACCCTACTATCCCTGCCGATGGCTCCACCAGAGGCGCTTCGAGCCGTGTTCCTGACTCCGCGGGCCGATTTGGCTCTTTTGGCGGACGTTATGTCCCTGAGACGCTCGTACGGGCCCTCGATCAACTGACCGAGGAGTACGAAAAGTCGATCACTGACGCAGCCTTCCAGACGGAATTGGCTGAGTTGCTACGCGACTTTGTCGGGCGGGAGTCGCCTTTTTACCATGCGAAGCGATTGAGCCAGCGGTGTGGCGGGGCGCAGATTTACTTCAAGCGTGAGGACACCAACCACACGGGTGCCCACAAGATCAACAACACCATTGGCCAGTGTTTGCTCACCAAACGGATGGGCAAGACGCGCGTCATCGCCGAGACGGGTGCCGGGCAACATGGCGTGGCGACCGCAACGGCGTGTGCCCATTTCGGCTTGCCGTGTGTTGTTTACATGGGCGAAGAGGACATTCGCCGCCAAGCGCCCAACGTCTTTTCGATGAAGCTGCTCGGTGCCGAAGTGCGGCCCGTGAGCAGTGGATCAAAAACGCTTCGCGATGCGGTGAACGAAGCGATGCGCGACTGGATGTCGTCCGTCGAAACAACGCACTACGTGCTCGGTTCGGCTGTTGGTCCCCATCCGTTCCCTCGGCTTGTGCGAGATTTTCAGTCGGTCATCGGCCGAGAAACGATCACCCAGTGCCAAGAGCGATTGGGATGTTTGCCAAACACGGTGGTTGCGTGTGTCGGGGGTGGCTCGAACGCGGCGGGCATGTTTTATCCGTTCATTGACCACACCGAGGTGGAACTTGTGGGCGTCGAAGCCGGCGGCCGCAGTGATCAGCCGGGCGACCATGCCAGCCCGCTTACTTTCGGCCAGCCGGGCGTTTTGCACGGTTCGTTTAGCTATGTCATGCAAGACGACGATGGCCAAACGTGCGATGTCCACTCAATGTCGGCAGGGCTCGACTATCCGGGCGTCGGCCCTGAGCACAGTTACTGGAAAGAGACGGGCCGCGTTGCGTATACAAGCTGCCAAGATGGCACAGCCATGAAAGCGTTTGACGCCTGCTGCCAAACCGAAGGAATCATGCCCGCCCTCGAATCGTCGCACGCTATTGCGATGGCGATGGAAATCGCTGCGAAGCGATCGAAGGACGAAGTGGTGGTCGTCTGTCTCAGTGGCCGCGGCGACAAGGACGCCATGGAGATCGCCCGATTGAAGGGGATTAGTTACGGATAGAAGAGAATAAATGACGCCTCTTTCCATGTCTATCGAGTAGAATATCAGTATGCCAAACTACATCACCAACGAACAACGCGATGCCCTGGCTAGTTCGGAAGATCCGTGCATTCACCTGCATGATCCTGAAACAAACAAGGTGTACGTTCTTATTGAACAGGGAGTTGAACCGGAGTTCGAGCAAGCCCATTTGGAGTACATGCGAGCAGGCCTCAAGCAAGCGGCTGAACAAGTTGTACGAGGTGAGGTCGAGCCTTGGGACAAATCGGCGATCCGATCCGCTGGCCAGCAACGCCTGGATCAACCGTGAAGCGGCAATCCGTTCTTACCAGTCAGGCGAAAGAAGACCTAGCTGCCATTTGGGCGCATATTGCAAGTGAAAGTGTCCGTGCAGCCGACCGACTTCTCGACCGGATCGATGATGAAGTCCAGCTTCTAACAGCTTTTCCTTATCGAGGCGAAGTTGATCCAAGAGTGGGTGGCTATCGCCGGATTATCGTCGGTGCTTATCTTGTCTTTTATGAATCGAACGACAAGCATCTTCGTGTCCTGAGAGTATTTCACGCCTCTCGTCGTATCGAGAATCTTGAGATAACTCGCGATTAGTAACCCTCAACCGACCTAGTCTATCATTTATTATGCCCTCGATTCCTGATCTTTTTGCCCAACTTCGCTCTGAGAACCGGAAGGCGCTCATGCCGTTCCTTACGGCAGGCGATCCCGATACGGAGTTCACCGCTGCTGTGCTGCGAGAGATCGTCGCGCGCGGGGCTTCGATGTGTGAGATTGGCATTCCTTACAGCGATCCCATCGCCGATGGGCCGGTGATTCAGGCTTCCTACACACGGGCACTCAACAAGAAAATTAAACTGGCGAGCATCCTGGAGATGCTCGGCGAGACGTGCCCAACGCTCGGCGCACCTGCCGTGACGATGGTTAGCTTTGCGATCATCTACCGCCATGGGACGGAGAAATACTGTGAAGCGGTGGCGTCTCGGGGTGTCGCGGGCTTGATCGTTCCGGACTTGCCACTCGAAGAATCGCCCGCGCTGGCGAAAATTTGTGCAAAGCACGGTTTGTCACTGATTCAATTGGTAACGCCCGTCACGCCGCGCGATCGGGCACTGCGTATTTGTGAAACCTCGACCGGCTTTGTTTACTACGTTTCGGTCGCCGGCATCACGGGGGAACGAACGGAGTTGCCGCCCGAGTTGGTTGACAATGTCGGCTGGCTCCGCTCGAAGACGGACTTGCCCATCTGCATCGGCTTCGGCATTAGCCGGCCTGAGCATGTACGGTTACTTGCCCCCGTGGCGGACGGCCTAATCGTTGGATCGGCGGTCGTCAAGCGTATTGCTGAGGCCGCCGCCCGCCCGCGCGAGACGGTGCTAAGAGAGGTCGGTGATTACATTGCCGAGTTGCTAGCGGCCCTCGATTGACGGAAAAGGAATCTTTTTGTGGGAGGTGGTGTGTCTCCGACACCCGATTACGCACCACAAACGGTAGTGCGCGGGCAGTACCGTCCACGATTCCATACCCTTTTCCGCCTGTTTTTGGCCTCGACCTACGCGGCGAAGTATAATAGAGGGGAGGCAAGTGGTACGCCGTGACAAACATGTTTTGAGGGCCGAACCCTATGCGTGACGATCGATCGAACGAGGAGTTAGATGAATCTGCCGCCCGGCGTTTCTTTGCTGGGGTGACCGAGCAGGCCTTCATGACGGAGTTGGGAGTGGCCGACCCGCCACTTATTGATTATCTCTCCGACTTGCTTTCGCGATTCATCCGCTCCGACGACATCTACGCCGTGCGAAGTGTGCGGGGCGAGCGGATCACGCAAGTGGCCGACATGCTAGCCGAAGCCCACGCCCGGCGTGGCCCGGCCAAGCGCAATCTCCACCGCCACATTGGCGATTTCACACTTTTCTGGACCGGGCTCTTCCCCGAGATTGGGGAACGCATCCGAAAGACGGGCGGCAAAGATGCCCTGCTGGATTACTGCCAGCTAGGCAAGCAAAGCTACGCCGTGGCGGCGCACATTCCGGTTGAACGAGAGTTTGCCCCCAGCGAGCTGCTCGAACGCCTCAGCGCCGAGTTCGATCTCTGCGTCTACGGCCTTGGCGAAGTACGCAAAGCATGGGAAGAGCGAGACGATGATTCACTGTTGGTATAAGCGCAAGGCGAGCGGTGGGGCGTTAGCCCCCCGATAGCAGCGCCTTGAAAGCAGTCCCCTAGACGGCAGCCCTTCCCTCAATGGTAACGGCCCCCCCCATCGGGGAGCTAACGCAACCCCGCTCGCCTACGG
>JAJRUA010000009.1 GCA_024278035.1 Planctomycetota bacterium
AAACATCGCGGACTTCGGCGCGTTTGTCGATCTGGGCGGCATCGATGGCTTGCTGCACATCACCGATATGAGCTGGGGCCGTATCTCGCACCCGAGCGAAATGGTGAAGATCGAGGACGAGCTCGAAGTGATGGTCCTCCATATCGACTACGAAAAAGAAAAAATCGCCCTGGGGCTCAAGCAGAAGTCCGCCAGCCCGTGGGAGAAGGTCCCCGAGAAGTACCCGGTTGGCACGACCGTCAAGGGCACCGTGGTCAACGTGATGACTTACGGTGCGTTTGTGAAGCTCGAAGATGGTATCGAAGGCCTTGTGCATATTTCCGAAATGAGCTGGACCAAACGCATCAGCCATCCCAGCGAGTTGGTGCAGGTGGACGACGAGGTTGAAGTCTCCGTTCTTGGCATCAACAAGGAGAAGCAAGAGATTTCGCTCGGTATGAAGCAGACGCAGTCCAATCCGTGGGACAAGGTCTCTGACAGCTACCCGCCCGGCCAAGAGGTGGAAGGGCGTGTTCGCAACCTGACCAACTACGGTGCCTTCATCGAAATCGAAGAGGGCATTGACGGCTTGCTCCACGTGAGCGACATGAGTTGGACCCGCAAGGTGGGCCACCCCAGCGAGGTGGTCGAGAAGGGCCAAACGATCAAGTGCAAGGTCATCAGTGTCGATACCGAGCGCCGTCGCATCGCACTGGGCCTCAAGCAACTCGACGAAGATCCGTGGGCAACGGACATCCCCAACCGGTACCAACCGGGTGAGCTTGTCAAAGGCAAGGTTACGAAGATCACCAACTTCGGCGTCTTTGTCGGCTTGGAAGATGGCCTGGAAGGACTGCTCCACATCTCGGAGCTTTCGGACGCCAAGATCGAGAACCCCGAGGACGTCTGCTCGGTAGGAGACGAGCTAGAGGTGAAAATCTTGCGGGTCGATATCGATGATCGCAAGATCGGCCTCAGCCGTAAGCGGGTTGATTGGGCGGAGGAAGATGCCGAACAGTCCGCCGAAGTGGCCGCACCGGTCGCCACGAGCGCTGCCGCTGCCAACCTCAAGGGTGGCATCGGCTCAGGCGAGGGCCCGCTCTTCAAGTCGGCGGCTGGTGACGAACCTGCTGAAGCGACCGTTGAAGAAGCGTCAGCCGCTGTGGCCGTCGAAGAAGCCCCCGAAGAGGCCCCTCTTGCTGAAGAGGCGACCGAAGAGGCAACCGAGAAGCCTTCGGAGGAGTAGTACCTACGTCCGTTTCCCATCAGTCGGTACAATCCGAACGAAACGACATCAATCGAAGCGACGCCGCAGGGTCTAACCTGCGGCGTCGTTTTTTTTGTTAGGGGTGGCGCACACCGCACAGTCGGCTTGCCCGGCGCGGCTTGCCCGATCGTGCAGATTTGTCACAGGAGGACCGATACCTACTGCTAGCACCCACTAGCCCCCTCGCCAGCCGTACGCCTGCCCATGCCTGCCGCCAAGACCAATACCACTGCCAAGAAGGCTGCCTCGACCAAACGTTCGTCGGTCCAGTCGCCTCTCGAAACTTACTTACGTGAGATCAACGAGACGGCACTCCTCACCGCGCAAGATGAGCGTGATCTGGCCGTACGCATCGGCAATGGGGATCATGCTGCCCGCGACCGGATGGTCCGTGCCAACCTGCGCCTTGTGGTGAACATCTCTCGAGGCTACGCCGGCAAGGGCCTGGGACTTCAGGACTTGATCGAAGAGGGCAACCTTGGCCTACTGAGAGCGGTCGAAGGCTTTGACCCGGCTGTCGGCACACGGTTCAGCACTTACGCCAGCTACTGGATCAAGCAGTCGATCAAGCGGGCGCTTATTAACACGGGCAAAACGATTCGCATTCCGGCTTACATGGTGGAGTTGCTATCGAAATGGCGCCGGGCATCGGCTCGGCTAACCGAAGAGCTGGACCGCACACCCACACCAGAAGAGATCGCCCGCGTCTTGGGGCTTCCGAAGAAAAAGTTGCCCATCATCAAGAAGGCAATTAAAATCTACAACGCCACGCCACAGACCGACCAGAGCGAGTCGGGGTGGACCTTGGGCGACATGATCATGGATGAAAACCAAATGTCGCCGGACGACAAGTTGGTCGAGTCCGACAGCTTGCGACATGTACTTGAGATGCTCAAGGAGATGGACGAGCGCGAAGCGACGATCCTCAAGTACCGCTTCGGCCTAGGGGGGATCGAGCCTCGAACGCTCAAAGAGATCGGCGAACAGCTTGGTCTCACACGCGAACGGGTCCGTCAGATCGAAACGGAGGCTCTCGCTAAAATGGCCGCGAGCTTGGACGATCCTCGCGGCACCTCTTTATTACTGCGACGTTAGAAACGTCTATCACAGGGGCATCCTGTTGCCAACGTGATTGCGAGGCACGAGCGAAGCTTGAGAGAGTTCGCTCAGGCGGTCTCGGTTTTTTGGCTAGCAGGTCCAGCAGAGGTTTATCGGTGTCCGTTCCGCGCCCCCCAGTGGCAGCTTCGACACGATTCCGGCGGGACAGCGGCTTCAGACGTATTATCCGCCCAACCGAGGCTTCTTCGACGGCCACAGCGGCTGACGCTTCTTC
>JAJRUA010000092.1 GCA_024278035.1 Planctomycetota bacterium
CGTTCACGCTTATCACTTCAAGTTCAGAATCTATCGCAACGCCAGCCGAACTCTTGTCGGCTGCCTGTCGTGCCCCGGCGGCAATCACGGCGACCCAAGCGGAAGGCCCTGCTATAACCTTGTGTGCCGTGCGAAGCGATTATGCGTCCGAGGCACTTAGCGTACTGCAAGTGAACCATCCCGTGGGCCGACCCCATGCGGTTTGCCAAGCAACAGAACACCTCTTGGACGCGGTCGCCGAAGTCGCGGCCCAATTTCATACCCGTGAGCTGCTACGGAACCAAACCGCTCAAAGCGAATGGCGAGGACGACTGCTCGCCTTGGCTGGCAGTGTCGGTGGCGATCCACGCCTTGGCCCCACCACTTATCGCATTGCAAACGAGTGTCGGCGATTACTAGAGGCCGACCGAGTGAGCGTTGTACGTTTCGATGGCCATCGCCCAAAGGTCGAAGCGATCAGCGGCGTTCGTAAGCTTGACCGAAGGTCGGGCGCTGCACGACGACTTGAACAACTTGCCAAGCTGGCTCGCCTTCACGGAACGGCCCTAAGCTCTGGCGACACCTGGCTCCCGGACGAAATTCTTGATCGTCTGGATATTTACATCGACGCAACGCACGCACGGAGTGTCTGCCTTGCACCGATCTCTCTCCGACAGGACCAACGAGAGGAGGACAAAGGAGATCGCGAACCGATAGGCGTTCTGATTGTAGAGCAATTTGACGGGATGACGGGCACTCTCGATCGTGATCTGGTCCTTCAAGCGGCCACCGTCTGTGCACCGGCGCTCGAAGCTGCCGCGTGCTCGACTTCTCCGATCGCCAAGTTTTTTCAATGGGGTACGGCGACTCGTCTCCTTGCCGTGCTGGTCGGTATCGCGGCCCTGGTGGCGCTGTTTTTTTTAGTGCAAGTGGAACACACCGTCACGCTACGCGGTGTTGCTCATCCGGTGATACAACGAGAACTCTTTGCTCCTGCGGATGCCATTGTCGATCGCGTTTCGGTTACCCATGGCCAGCGTGTTGCCGTTGGGGAGACGCTGCTTGAATTGAGTCGCCCTGAATTGATGCTTCAGCGTCAACAAATCGAAGGCGAATTGCTCTCGGCCGGACAATCGCGCGACGCCATCGCTGCGGCTCGGTCGAGCGTCGATCCTCGTTCAACCGACCCGGCTGCAATGCTCCGCCTAGCGGCAGAAGAACATCGGTATGCGTTGCGTATCGAAGCCTTACGGCAAGAATTACAGTTGCTGGAAGAAGAGCGAGAGAGCCTGCGAATCGTTAGCCCAATCCAGGGGATCGTCGTCACGTGGCGACCTCAAGAGACGCTTGCCGCTAGGCCCGTCGAGCGGGGGCAAAGGTTGCTTACCGTCGTTAATGACGAGGGCGACTGGCGCGTCGAGCTTAACGCCCCCGACGACCGAGTCGGCCTCTTACTCGATGCCCAGCAAAAGTTTGGCCAACCGCTGCGGGTTTCGTTTGAAGTTGCGCAGGAAGGGGCGAAGCAGCGCACCGGTATGGTAACTCGCATCGCTGCTCAAGCCGAAGCGATCGAAGAAAATGCCGCCTATCGTTTTGTACGGGTCGAGGTCACGCCTGACCAGTCCCTCAACGATAGTGAAGCGATCGCTCCGGGCGCTTCGATTCGGGCCGAAGTTCAGTGCGGCCAGCGCTCGCTCGGCTACGTAGCATTTCACGATATTTGGAATCGTCTGACCGGATGGTGGCGATTATGATTTTTTTACCGAAATTTGCAAAACAGTTGGGTAGGTTGAATCTTTTCCTCGCACTAGTGACTCTTGCCTCGATAACGACTTCAGTTTTTGCTGCGGAGTCGTCGGGCGTAACCGTCTCGTCGGTGGTGCTTCGGCTGCTTGATGAAGCGGAGGCGCCAGCTCGCTCGGCGGGTGTTGTGACCCGTGTCGAGGCTCAGGAAGGGGACCACGTCAAGCGGGGCGACCTACTTGCCCAGCTTGACGATGCCGAGGTGAAAATTGCGGTTGCGTCGGCGAAAATCGAGGCCGCCATCGCTCGGCAAGCAGCCGAAGACGATACGCCCGTCCGCTACGCCGCCAAAGCGGCGGAGGCGGCGCGTGCCGAGCTGCGACGTTCGGCCGAATCCATCGCAAAGTTCCCCAAGAGCGTTTCGCAATCACAAATGGATGTCGAGCGTCTTACGATCGAAAAGGCAACGCTTGAAAAAGAGAGTGCCCAAGAGACACTAAAACAAGCCAGGTTGGAACAGCGGCTCCGCGAAAGTCGGCTTGCCGCCGCGAAGCTTGAACTCTCTCGACGCCAAATTATTGCGCCCCTTGATGGAGTGGTGGTCGAAGTGCTTGTTCGGGCAGGTGAATGGCTCCAGCCGGGACAAAAGGCGTTTCGCATTGTGCGAACCGATCGGCTCAAGGCGGAAGGGTTTGTTCGCTCGGAGGACGTTCGTGGCGACTTGGTTGGACGATCGGTTACGCTCATATCGCCCCTTCCCGCCCCAAGGGAAGAAGGAAGCGAGCCCCAAGGTAAAATCGTATTTGTCAGCCCCGAGGTCGATCCGATCACGAACCAGGTTCGTGTTTGGGCCGAAATAGACAACCGTAACGGCACTTGGCGACCAGGGGACCGAGTCGAAATGACCATCGCGAAGGGCACGCCATGACCGAGCGTTCTCATTTAATTGGTGCGGGCGACCGGCCTGTTCGGCTGCGCGTTCGGCCTGATCTTGTTGGTAGCCCCCGTGGTGACGCAGGGGATGCTTACATTGTTGCTGACCCGGTTCAGCGGACGCATCACGAGCTCTCTCCGGAAGAAAAGGCGCTGCTCGATTGGCTTGCGAAAGCAAATGGCAAGGCGACGCTCAACGATTTACGCCGGCAGTACCATCGGCAATTTGTTCCACGACGAATCAGCGAGCGAGAACTGGCCCATCGACTCTCGCAACTTCACAAGGCGGGCCTGCTTGTTGCCGACGCTCCTGGGCAGGGAGACGCTCTCTGGCATCAACGAGAAGAGACTCGCCGAAGCGAAGCACGATTTGCCTGGGCGCGGTTGCTGGCGATTCGTTTGCGTGGGTTCGATCCAAATCGTTTATTGGGTTTTCTTGATCGCTGGGTCGGTTGGGTTTTCTCTCCCGTAGGCGGCCTCGGTTTGGCTCTCCTTTGTGGGGCGGCAGCTTGGATCCTGCTTGCCAATTTTGACCAGTTGGTTGCGGAGTTGCCAAACGTCGGACGACTGGCCGACCCGGGACGAATTTTCTTGGCCCTGGCATGTCTTGCCGGGTTAAAAACGCTTCATGAATTGGGACACGGCGTTGCCTGCAAGCGAATGGGGCGTGCGATGCGCGAGCCGGTCGAAGTGCGTGAGCTGGGCATCCTGTTGCTAGCCTTCATGCCTTGCCTTTACTGCGATGTCTCCGACACGTGGCGGTTTCCCAAGCGAGGCCAACGGCTGCTCGTCACCGCGGCGGGAGTGCTTGTCGAA
>JAJRUA010000010.1 GCA_024278035.1 Planctomycetota bacterium
CTTCTGTGTGCTGGCGATGTTCGGCATGGCGGCCAGCTACCAGCAGTACATGGGCGACGGCCAAGGCCCGACCGAAAAGTACCATTCGCTCAGCAAAACGGCGGACCAGAAAATTGCGATCGTCAAAATTAGCGGGGCGATTATGGAGGGGAACGATTTCGTTGAGAAGCAGCTCAAGGAGATTGAGAACGATGATTCGGTCGTCGGCGTGGTGCTACGAATCGACTCGCCGGGGGGGACGGTCACCTACAGCAACCGCCTCTACCACATCGTAAAACAACTGGCCGAAGAGCGAGAGTTGCCGCTGGTCGTCAGCATGGGAAGCCTCTGTGCGAGTGGTGGTTACTACCTGGCCATGACCGTCGGCGATCAAGAAGACGCCATCTACGCCGAGCCGACGACCTGGACCGGCTCGATCGGCGTCGTGATTCCGCATTACAATTTCTCACGCCTGATGGGCGTCGCCGGTATCCAAGACCAGTCGATCACCAGTGGCGATCTGAAGCTCATGGGGAGCCCGACCCACGCGATGAGTGACCAGGAGCGCGAAGTGCTACAAACCTTAGTCAACGAATCGTTCGCCGGCTTCAAAAAAATTGTTCAATCGGGCCGACCTCAATTCCGCGACGACGAAGCAGCGCTCGACGCTGTCGCCACGGGCCAAATCTTCACGGCCCAACAAGCACTGGACCACGGCCTTGTCGATCAGCTTGGCTTCATCGAATCGGCCATCGAACGAGCCGCCGAACTGGCAGGAGTGTCTACCGGCGATGTCCGCTGCATTGAGTACGCAAAACGAGTCTCGCCCCTCGACGCCATGCTCGGAGCTTCCACCTCCGCCAAGCCTGTCGAGGCATCCGGCTTTAGTTTGAGAAATGTCTTTGAACTCTCTTCGCCCCGTGCTTATTATCTCTGTACGCTCTTGCCGGCGTTGCTAGAATCCCACTAATTTCGCAGAGAACCGCAACGATCCTTTCCGAAGTTCCACCGCGGTTAAAAAGTACCTCCAACGAACCAATCCAGCTTGCATCTTCTTGATAGTATCGATGAACAACTGGCCGCTGCGGCCCAGCGGCATGGCCTGCCCGGCTATCGTGTGAAGCAGGTGCGCCGGTGGCTGCTTGAAAAACGTGCTCCGGATTGGGATGCGATGAGCGATCTGCCGAAATCGCTTCGGGAGACGCTTGCCGAGGAACTCACACTGTGGACAGCGTCCGTTGCCAAGCATACGGCGGCTGATGACGGTACGGAGAAGCTTTTATTACAGCTTGAGGGGGGCGGTCGGATTGAGTGCGTCTTACTACGCGGAAACGCTCATCGGGATGAAAAGAAAGAGGGCACCCAGCGACGCACCATGTGCATCAGCACCCAAGTTGGTTGTGGCATGGGGTGTGTTTTTTGTGCCAGCGGTTTGGACGGAGTGGACCGTAACCTGACGACCGGCGAAATCCTTGAGCAGGTGCTTCGTCTCCAGCATCGCTTAGGCGACGACGAACGGCTGAGCCACTTGGTGGTGATGGGCATGGGCGAACCGCTGGCGAACCTCGATGCCTTATTGCCCGCTCTTCATGAAGTGAGCCGCCCCGATGGCCTCGGCATTAGCCCCCGCCGAATCACCATCTCGACCGTTGGCTTGCCTGCCGCCATTCGCCGACTGGCCCGGGCTGAGACGCGCTATCGACTGGCAATCTCTTTGCACGCTCCGAACGATGAGCTTCGTAGCCAAATTGTTCCTACGAACCAAAAAATAGGTGTCGAAGCGATCATGGCTGCTGCGGACGATTACTACGAAGCCTCCGCGCGTCGACTGACGTTTGAGTACGTGCTGCTTGCCGAACTGAACGACCAACCCGAGCACGCCCACCAACTCGTACGGCTCCTCAAAGGCCGCAACGCTCTTCTGAATGTGATTCCTTATAATCCGGTCGAAGGTTTGCCCTACCGCACGCCGACGATGGAGTCCCAGAAGGCGTTTCGTACTGTGCTAGAGCAGGGGGGCGTTGAAATCCGCTTCCGTCATCGCAAGGGGGATAAGATCAATGCCGCCTGTGGGCAACTGCGGCGCAATACATCGCCGGAGGTGGTGACGATTGAATAAAACGTCTGAATGAAATGTTCCGTTGTTACTTTGTGATTCCGATCAAGATTCCGCTGGAATTTCTAGCTCCGTGGGGCCCTCTTTCTTCGGTAAACTTTCTGGCTCACCTTCGTTCTGCGGCTCAAAAGCTGGGGCCTCATTGGGCACACCGAAACGACGCCGCAAGTCTTCCATTTGCTGCTCCATCTCTAGGAGGCGTCGCTGTAGCTCCGCATCGTTCGCCCCGTGAAGAGGTCCCCCTTGGCCGAATCCAAACGGAATGCCCAGTCCCCCTCCTTCGAGCATCTCTTTGAGAAATCCGACCGCTGGCCCCTCACCCGTGGCCTGCTCTAACAGCGGACGAAGTTCCTCTGGCAATTGAGCCAGTGAATCGGGATCCCCCATGTCGATTTCCCAAGTCTCTTCGCCGCGGCGAACGGTGATTTTTGCCGGTAAATTGCCCTCTCGGGTAATGCTTATCGACACTCCGTTTGGAAGTTGCCCCCACCCCAAGGGCTCTTGATTCAACAAGCGGCCTCGGAAAGGGACCTCCCCACCAAAGAAGGTTCGATTGCGGCGTGGCCGGGGAGCCATTTGCCTGCCGACGGGCCTTTTGACGGGAGTGACGTACACCGTATCACTTTCCCCGTGACGGATTATCTCCACCGTGAGTTGTCCTCGCATTTCTCCTTGGTCGCCCACAACGTCAGCCAGTTGTCGCGTGTTGCCGATCGGATCGCCATTGACGCGGACAATCACATCGTACTTTTTAAGCCCCCCTTCTTCTGCGGGGCTTTTTTCCTCAACCGCATGAACCATCACCCCTTCGCTCGCATCGATGCGAAGATGGGCCCTTAACTGGGGCGGAATGGGCCCCCCCGCAATGCCAATCCAGTAACGCGAAATGACTTCCTGCGTCTCTTGGAAGCCGGGTTGCTCTAAACGTCCCCGGCGAGCGCGCCCGACCTGGTCGGGGCCGATCGGGATCAGGGTTCCCTGCTCATCGGCGTGCTCCGCTCGTGCGGAACCACCCGATAGAGCCAATCCGAGAACAAAAAATACGAGCAGACGGACAGTACTCAATCCTAGAATTCGTAGCATGATTTCCCCCCTTATTTTCCTTCTATTGTAAAAAGAACGCTGCATGGTTCCCCTACGCTGCCCCCTTGAAAACGGTTCGCCATTGTTTCACTGCGAGCCGTCGGCGGCTGCAAGAATGCGGAATCACCCAAATTGGCAATCGCCTTGCGCGGCATTCTGCCGTAGCATTCCGCAATCCCTGTTCCAGGTTCCGCATTACCTCCGGTCGCTGACGCTCGCGGCTCGCCTATGAACCCAATGCTAGCGTCTTCTTGGAACGAAACCATAGCCCCCATCCTACCGCTGCGACGGCCAGCATACCAAGGCTCACATTTTGTGAAATACTCAGCCCCGTACCGAAAATTGCTGCCTCATCGGTTCGGATGATTTCTAACAAAAACCGTGAGACGGGGTAGATCGTTAGGAGTAGTAAAACGACTTCGCCATCGCGGCGGCGGCTCGGATACCAACTCCACAGAAACCAAGCCAAGAGCCCCGCGTTGATCGAACTATAAATCTGGGTCGGATGCACCGGCAGACTCCGCCTGCGCGTTACTGCGGAAGTCGTTTCGGTCGTGCCGTCTGCCATGCGAAGCGTGACCTCTCGGCCTGTGCCGAAGGCGGCGGCCACATCGTAGTAACCACGAACGGATGCGCCATTGGCTGAGACAATTCGTTCGCCCTGCCCCTTCCCCGAAGGGGAGGCAACGAGCCTTGCCTCCGTCCCCCCCCTCGCATTCGGTACCTCAGCAACCTTCACTCCATGCAACTCACCATGGACCAGTTGATCGACAAACGGGGGGCTTTCCTGCGGGAACGTCACTGCCCACGGCAGTTCGCTCTGCCCGCCATAGCAGCAACCGTTGAGCAAACAGCCAATCCGCCCGATGGCCAAACCGGCGGCAAGGCTTGGCGACAACAGGTCGGCCATCGCGATCATCGGCAATTGGTGCCGGTAGGTAAAAACAGCGAACGCCAAGCCGGCACCGATCAACGATCCGTAGACAACAAGCCCCCCCTCGGTGAAACGAAGTACATCAGCAATCGTTTCGCCAAGAGGCTGTCCGCCGAAGCGAGTCTCCCAGTACTCGATCACAAAGAATAATCTTGCTCCAGCAATTCCAAAAATGAACATCCAGAATGCGAGCGAGAAAATCGTGTCGGGATGAATCCCGTGCTGACGAGCCCGGTGCACGGCCATCGCCAGGCCGGTCGATACTGCCACGAGCAACATCACGCCATAGCCACGAATGGGCAGCCCCTCAGGGAAGAAACGGGGCAAAAAAAGGATCGCTGCCGCCCCCAACAGTGCTGGCACTAAATAGCCGCCAACATCTCGATTTTCGCCCGCGGCTCGTAAATGCCAAATCAGCAGCGCACCTGCAACCACGATCCACACCAACAGCAAAACGCCCACGCCCAACAGCGGCACGCCTAACAACTCGATCGGAATCCTAAAAAGTTCGCTACGCACAGTCGGTTATTGGATTGGCTGGAAGACGGAAAAAGTGAACCACAAAGGAACAACGGAACGACGAGGCAACAGGAAAGTGGAGAGCGGCGTCTCCTGTCAACAAACTTCGACGTTGTTTTTTATGTCCCAGAACCGCTCACGGGGCATCCAGCGGTCGAGAAATAAAGCTTTGGGACGTACTGCAAGTAAGCCTAAACCAACCGGGTATTGTCGAGCAATCGCGTTTTACCCAAACGGGCGGCAATGGCCAGCACGGTGGGGCCCTCGATGGTCTCGACGGGCGTGACCGTGCCGTCGGCAACAAAGGCGGCGTAATCAAGCTGGACGTTCGGCTTCTCGGCAAAGAGAGCTTCCACTTGGGGACGCAACACGGCAACGCGGTGTTCCCCCTCGGCGACCAGACGCTCAGCCAGTTGCAAGCTCTCGCTAAGGACCACCGCATCACGGCGTTCCTCGGGGGTGAGATTCGCATTCCGTGAACTCATCGCCACACCATCCGGTTCGCGGACGATCGGACAAATGACCATTTCCACCGGCAAATCAAGATCTCGCACCATTCGACGAAGAACCACTGTCTGCTGATAATCTTTCTGACCAAAGTAAGCCCGATCGGCAGGCGCGATGTTCAGTAGTTTAAGAACCACCGTCGCTACGCCACGAAAGTGCTTGGGACGAAGTGCCCCTTCGAGCGTCCGGGCGATCGAACCCGTATCAACGATTGTTTCGCTTTCGCCCGGGTACATCGCATCGACGGTTGGCGTGAACATCACTTCGGCTCCCGCCGAGGCGAGCTTTTCGGCGTCATTTTTTAGGCTGCGCGGGTAGGTCGTATAATCTTCGCCAGGGGCGAATTGTGTCGGATTAACGAACACGGTTGCCACAACATGGTCACAATCCTCAACGGCCGATCGAACCAAACTCAGGTGCCCCTCGTGCAGGGCCCCCATCGTGGGAACCAAGCCAACGCTTTCGCCTTTCAATTGGGCACTTCGTACCCATGAACGCATCTCGTGGATCGACTCAATTGGCTGAGGAAGCGACATAGGTCGGGCGAACGTGATTGAATACAAGTAAAAGGCGAGCCGCCGATTCTACTCGGTTAGCTCGGGCCAGACACAGCCCATCGCCGCACGAACTTCGGCTTGCCACTGTTCCGGTTCACAATCAGCTAGTCGCAAACGGGGGCCGAAGGAACCTTGCAGAACCGCTGGTTGGCGATGGAGATCGATCGTCAGCCGGGGGGGAAGCTCTGTAGGGGCCGTTGCTCCCGGTTCGATTACCACGCCCGCACGGCCACAAAACCCCGTTCGACCAGAAAATCCCGTGCGGGCCAACTCTGTTTCCAGTAGCTGGGCCACCCCCATTGGGTCTTCATGCGGGGCCCCTTCGAGACGAACCACATTGCGGCCATGGCGTAAGGTTTGCAGCAATTGGGCCAAGGTCTTTCCAAGCTCAGGGTGCGGCCAATCGGGGGCAACCGACGCCGCCGGCTCAAGCACGAACGGTCGGTACGACATCCGCGGATGTGGCACACAGAGAGCCGGCTCCCTAAGAACTTGGTCGCCGTAAGCCAGTAAATCGAGGTCGAGCGTCCGCGCAGCCCAGCGCTCCTGACGATCGCGCTGGCTGTCGTGCTCGATGGCCTGCAAAATCGCCAGCAATTCGAGGGGCTTCGCCTCGGTCTGAAAGCGGACAACCGAATTCAAGAACATCGGTTGATCGGGAGGGCCACCGATGGCCTCTGTTTCAAGACGGGCGCTTTCGGTAAGGTGGCGAACCGCGGGGGCCGACCGAATTTGTGCTACCGCCTCATCCAGCGTCTGACGGCGTTTCCCCAGATTGGCACCGAGCGAAACAAGGCAAACCACCATCGAAGAGACCCACTCCGCTCGCAGGCGGCCTATAACAAAGCGTCTAAAAAAATCTTGGGGGGCCTTCCGTAACCCAGCACGAATGCTATTGAAGTCGTTCCCTCGGTCTCCCCCAAGTACTTGATAGCGATCAAAAAACAGCGAGTCCGCAGCAAGGAAAAAAGGTAGGAATAAATCTTACCACTCTGATCCAAGCAGCATCCCGTATCACATAACCCGTATCGCCCGAAGAAAAACTTGCGTAGAAATCCATCTGAAACGACCGCCGACTCGCGACCGAAGGCCAGCAATCAGGCCTGTAATCGAAAAATCGGAAAAACGTATTCGGATAAATCAAAGTCAACCTTTCGCTCAACCGACTGCACAGAGTTTTGCGAAGTCGGCTGCCGATGTCAAGCAACTTTTGCGCACAACATTTTCCTACGATTCGGTTCGTGCTACGAGGATCGACTTTGTCGCATTTTTGTTTTTTTCATCTCGGTCATTGGGCCACTGCGAAGGGGGAAGTTTAGGCGTACAGTAGGAGGGACTCGGCAAACGTCTTTGTCACTTCGTATTTGCTGTACGTCCCTTACTTCGGCCTCCCTCGGGCCGCTGGATGCCTCCAAAGGGGGTCTGGGATAGGCTCTTAATCTGCTTAGTCGGGTTTCGCCAAGGCATCGACAACTCCTCGACAATCGTCCCTTGGCAAACGAAAAAAAGATTTCCCAAAATTTTGATCTCCCTTCCAGGAAAACGATATCTGTGTCCGGTTCTCCCCCTAATAAGACCCCTGATTTCTGCGGCTTACGAGTCGCTTCGCTGGAAAGCCGTCGCGCTGCGGAAATGGCACGAATGATCGAGAAACAGGGGGGCATCGCGCTGGTGAGCCCCTCCATGCGAGAATCGCCCGCCGGCGATGACCGCGAAACGATCGAGTTTGCCCATCGTCTGCTAGCAGGCCAAATCGACGCCATGCTGCTGCTCACGGGCGTCGGCGCCAAGATGTTCGTCGAACGGGTCGAGCGCCACGTGGGACGCCAACGACTGCTCGATGGACTCGCGGATATCCCTACGGTTGTCCGGGGATCAAAAACCGTTGCCGCGATGCGGGATTTTGGTTTGACTCCAACCTTTCGCGTTCCAGCCCCCAGCACTTGGCGCGAAGTGCTAGCAGTCTTTGACACCCAATTGCCGGTGGCGAACCTCACGATCGGGCTTCAAGAGTACGGTGAGTCGAACACCAGTCTTATCGCCGGCCTTGAAGCACGCGGAGCGACCGTCGATCGGGTACAAGTTTACCGTTGGGATTTCCCCGAGGATTGTGCGCCGCTTGAAGCGAATGCGAAACGACTTGCTGCGGGGGAGATCGATGTGATTCTTTTCACCTCGGCTAATCAGGCCAATCATTTGCTTGCCGTAGCTGAGCGACTGAAAATTACCGAAGCGGTTCTTGAAGGACTTCGGAATGCCGTTATCGTTTCTGTTGGACCTACCACATCGGAACGATTGCGTTCGCTTGATCTCCCTGTCGATTGGGAAGCGACGAACCACACGATGGGACGACTCGTGCAAGACGCCGCAGAACATTGCCACACCTTACGAGAACGCAAAATGAAAGTCCGCGAATTACTCGCCTCAACGGCCAAGCCAACAAGTGACCTTAC
>JAJRUA010000093.1 GCA_024278035.1 Planctomycetota bacterium
ACGCCCTTCGGCGTGCCCGTGGCGGCTTCGCGGATGCAGGTTGGCTTCGCTTCACGGTGGAGAGTGATGAGCTGCGCGGGCGAAGTGCTGTCGAACGGCGGTCGGCCGGTGATCAGTTCGTAAAGCGTACAGCCCAAGCTGCAGAGGTCGGAGCGAATGTCGGTCACGGTGGCAGAGGTGAGCCGCTCAGGGGCCAAGTAGTGGAGCGTGCCGACGACCGGTCGGTCGGCCCAGCAGCGAGCCTCTTGCGCGGTTTGGCAGAAGCCCATGTCGAGAAGCGTCGTGTGGCCATCGGGGCCGATCATCAGGTTCGATGGTTTCACGTCGCAATGGACCATGCCAGTGGCGTCGTGCAGAGCGGCCAAGGCTTCGGCCGCTTGGCGAACGATCCACAGGGCCGCGGGCAATGTCGGCTTACGACCGGCGGCCAGCATTTGGGCTGCCGTCTCTCCTTCGAGTCGGGGCATCACCAAATAGAAGGGTGGTGCCGATACGCCGGCGGACAACACGGGCAAAAGGTTGGGATGCGAGACGCGCTGGCCAACCCACGCCTCACGGCGTTGGGCTTCGATCGCTCGGGGCTCGCTCCACCATTCTTTGCGAAGGGATTTGACGGCATAGGTCGCACCGTTTCTGCTGTCGTCGGCCTTATCCCCAGCAGCAGGACGGGCCAAGTAAACTCGCGTTAGGGCACCTTCACCAAGCGTTCGGATCAACTGCCACGGACCGATACGGCCCACCAATTTCTTGCGACGAGACGATTTACGACCGAGCAGCGGCGTAGGCCCCGTTGCGGAAGCTGGCGGTGCGGTTCGGAACGATTGTTCAACGGTCGCCATAACGACCTCACAGCAGAAGAGAAGAGTGAGTGGTGGTCCCCCTGGACCTACCCGTAGGATCCTTATCGACCGCTCAACGTCACGAATTGAGGCCTACCTAGCCGCTCCATCCTGGAGCGGAACTTTTTACGAAAGAACTCGCTTGCCGTAGTCCCTCCTTCGGCGGATCTGCGACACGACACCTCGACTCTCACGGTCTGTTGCTTTAGCCGCCGATGTAGCGGTTCCAGACGGTGCGGGCTTGGGCTTCGTCCTCGACGCCGCTGATAATCGCCCGACCGTCAGCAAAGAGCGTTACCCCATGGCCCCCGTTGGCTTCGGAAAGCCGCAGGCGGAGGAGAAACAGATTGGCAGTGACTTCACCCAGCGGTGCCAGCTTCGCCCGCATTGCTGGCAGATCGACCGGCGTCGAGCCTTCGGGTGTGAACTGCACCGCTCCGCGGCCACACAGCACCACGGCCTGACTACCCCGGCGTCCGTCGAGCCATTCGTAATTCGCTTCGCCACAGCACCGGCAATGGGGATCAACCGGCACACTGAGCCGATGCCAACGGCCCGACCAAAGATCGACCACCGTCAGTCCCGTCGCCATGGCGTCACGATTGCCCGAGAGCAACTTGATAGCTTCTAGCGACTGGATCGACGCAATGACGTTTACCGCCGCCCCAAGGACGCCTGCCGAATCGCAAGTGGGCATCTGGCCCGCTGTGGGTGGCTCAGGAACTAAACAGGCAAGACACGCCGTCTCGCCCGGTAGGACAGGCATTACCCGCCCCTCGGCACCAATCACACCACCATAGACCCATGGCACCCGATGTTTCACGGCATAGTCGTTCAGCAGCAGCCGCGTCTCAAAATTGTCGGTACCATCGACGATAAGATCGACGCCGTCGGCCAGTTCGGCCAGATTGCTGTGCGACACATGGGCAATGACCGGTTCAAGATGAGTAGCAGAATTGATTTGGCGAAGGCTGTCGGCGGCAGCGATTGCTTTGGGGAGGCCGGCAGTGGCTTGCTCTTCGTTATAAAGAGCTTGTCGCGGGAGGTTCGAGAGTTCGAGAAAATCGCGGTCAACGAGTCGGACGACGGGGGGGGCGAAGGGGCGAACGGAGGGGCCTCCGGTTGCTGACGCTCTCGGCTCGCCTGAGCCGACGCCCGCTCGCACCAGTGTCTCGGCCAGGACCGACCCAAGGGCCCCGCACCCGACCACCAGCACCCGACTCGCCATGAGCTGGCGCTGGCCCGCTTCGCCCAAGGGAGCGTAGCGGGTCTGCTTGGCGTAGCGAGCAAGATCGGCGGTGGCGGCGGGAATTGTCAACGGGTTGTACGCAACCGTTGGGCCCGCAACTGGTTACCGATGCGTTGGGGCGAAATGTCCGTTTCGAGCAGTTCGGCGGCTTTTTCTGTTTCGCCCAGTGCTTCGTACGCTCGGGCCAAGTTGTACTGGAGGCTTCCTTTCATTGGTTGAGCTGGCTCGCCGGTGAGTGTCTTGTTCTCTAGCCAACGGGTGGCGTTACGAAAATCTCCTTTGTCGTAAGCCAGCGTGCCGAGCCAGAGGGTCGCTTGTACTTTTACAGCCCGATAGATATCTCGCTTGACCTCCGAGCGAACGCCGTCGAGCACTTGCGTGCGGGGCCGGATCGAACGGTGCATGTAAAGTCGCTGGGCGTCACGCTGGTCGTTGGCAGCTTCGGCTAATACGTCGTCTCCCTTGCCCTCTTCTTGGTCAAGTCGGCCACGGAAGTGGAGCGTTCGCCCTTTCCACAGGCGGGGACGCCAAGCGAAGGGTAAGAATCGTTTGACCTCTCGGCTACGGGTCGCTTGGTTGGCCGTGAGTTTTTTCTGGAGGGTTCGGAAAGGAAAATCCCATAAGACGACCTTCGCCTCAGGAAGCTTGCTATTGAGGCGTTTAGCTTCCGATGCCGTAGCAACGGTCAGCACCAAACTGTCGGAGCCGCTGAGACGCCCTCCCAGGGTGGCGGCGCGACGAGTCAGCGTGAACGGCTCGGCAATCACGGCGAGCGTTGCTCCTGCAAAGTTGTCGGATGTGAGCGGATAAGGAACGTCTTCCCAATCGAGTTGGCGGAGCAAGCTATCGTCGGCCATGACTTGTTCGAGGGTGGCAATTCCCTCATTTCCTTCGGCAGGCAACGGTAGGCCAAGCGTCGGGTCGAACAGGTAAAGATTTTCTCCGGCAAGGAGACCGACCAAGAGCCGCTCACCATGATCTTCTGTCGGAACCGTCACGATGGCCACAGAAAG
>JAJRUA010000094.1 GCA_024278035.1 Planctomycetota bacterium
CTAGCCTGGGCGGCTACGTCTCAACGCTGCGCAAAAACGACCTGAATATCCTCGAAGGAATTCAGTCCGCATGCGACAAATCGCCCATCCTACCAGCGATAATCAGCGTCGCTGAGTAGTTACGTCTTATCCACAATTTCGCTTCCCCAAAAAATGCGTCGCTCTCCTCGCTGGACACGTACTGCCACGGCACCTAGAATCGCCACTGTAACATGGGGCGGTAGCTCAGTTGGGAGAGCGCTGCGTTCGCAATGCAGAGGTCGGGAGTTCAAACCTCCTCCGCTCCACTGTTGAAAGGTTGGACTGGTGTTGGAAGATTGGACAGAGTTGATCGGGAGACAGAGCTGACCGGAAAAGGTACCTCCTGCCGATACCCTCTCTTACATCTTGTGATCCTGCCCAGCTTAGAGTCATTCCTATATCTCTAAGAACGGAGTCGAAGATGCCTATCGCTTGTGGAATCACCCTCGAACAGGCCCAAGTGGCCGTAGCAGCAGCCCTTCAGAAATCGAGCGACATCGGCGTGCTGATGAATATCGCCGTGGTCGATGCCGGAGGCAATCTGACGGCGTTCGCTCGTGGGGACGGGGCGTGGATGGGTTCAATCGATATCTCGATCAAAAAAGCCCGCACGGCTCGTATGTTTGACATGCCGACGGGCGCCATCGGCGGCCTTTCCCAACCGGGCGGCCCGCTCTACGGCATAGAGCACTCGAACGGCGGCCTCATCACCTTCCCCGGTGGCGTGCCAATCAAAGATAGCTCGGGCGAAGTGATCGGAGCGATCGGTGTCTCGGGCGACTCGGTAGAGAACGACCACACCGTCGCCGAAGCAGGTGCGTCAGCCGTTTGATCTGGCCACGATTACGTGGGGGCAGAACGATCGCTTGGGGGGGTGCCCTTGAATCGCGTAAGGCGAGCGTGCCGAGCTTTCTCCGGTCGGTCGTCAGAAAGACTAGCTGGCGCCGCCGGTGAACTTTTGTAGGGCTTCGCCTAGGCCGGGCAGGTTCATATCGCCGGTCGCTTCCTGAAGGGCTTCGGCATGCAGCTCTTTGGCCTTCTGGTTGGCGTCGTTGATGGCCGCTGGGAGAAGGTCTTCGATCATCTCACGGTCTTGCTTTTCGATGAGCGTCGGATCAATCCGCACCGCAAGCACTTCGGATAGGCCGTTGGCATCGACTTCAACAAGCCCAGCACCTGCCGCACCGGTCACCTTCTTCGTTTTGAGCGTCTCTTGGATGCCCTGCATCTTGGCGCTCATCTCTTGCGCCTGCTGCATCATTTGTCCGAGATTGCCGAGTCCTTTGAGCACGATATTTCCTTGTTTTTTCTGGGGAAGGGGCGTACGTTGTTTGGAAGGGAAAGGAAAAGGGGGAAGCATGAATCGCCTAAGGAAGCAACTTCCCTCCTCCCTTTTACGCTGCTATGCGGCATCGTCGTCTGATTTTTCTTCAAAAGCTGGCAGACCTGTTCGGCTCCGATCGAACCACCGTTGATCACCGTGATCATCTTGGCAAAGTGAGAGCTGATCGCCTGCTGAGCTTCAGCAATCGTGTGGGGCGGGTGGAGATGCTCGAAAGACAACGCATCGACTTGCTCGTCCGTGAATTCGATCGAAAGCATCCGGAACACTCGCGTTGAATAATCGCTCCCCTGCAGAAACATACCTTAACAGTGATTAGCGATTTTGTTCAAGTTCGATCCGGGAAAAGGGGAAAAGGTATGAAGAGTATACCGAAAAAAGTGATCCGCTCATGGACGCTAATGTTGCTGCACGCACCAGCAAATTTGCTCTCAGCATCCCCCTCATCGGTCGGCTAAACCGGGCCTTCCGAAGTCTGAGGTTTTCTTGAAGCGAGCCTCGATCCTGGCCAGTTTTTCAAGCTAGAATCGGATAATCGCCTGCGGTTCAGGCGGCTGACGATCGATCATTTCCTCGGTCAAGTCAGCGACATGCCCCCGCCTATCGCGGAAAAGTCGCCGTACGACCACACCGACATCATCACCGAGTGTGAACGGTTACAATCTCCACCTTTCTTGTGTTAGCGTTTCTTAGCGGTTCTCTTCCTTTTTTTCTTTGTGCCCTTCGTGGCTTTGTGGTTCCATCCTTTCGTGGTTCCATCGTGGTTCCTCCTTTTTTAACGCTAGCGTCTCCCCCCACAAAAAAGCCACGGCCCAAACAGGCCGTGGCTTTTTGAATTCGTGTTTCTGTTACGTAGCTTTAACTGAGCTTTCCGAGCGCCTTGATGATGGCCTCAGCTTTATCGAGACCGCCAACCTTCTCGGAAAAATCACGAGCTTGAAGTAGAGCGCTCAGGCTGACCTTGTCGTTAGCCGCAGCATTAGCGGCGGGACGACCTGCTTTGCGAACAGAACCGACGGGACGCCCCGGTCTTCTGCCAGGTTTCCGGCGAGCCTTTGGTTTCCTGCCAAGCATGGCACCCTTTACGTTGCTAACCAAAGCGGGCGCAACTGAGATGCCCTTCTTCTTTAGTTCTTTGCAAATTTCAGTCGGTCCCGCTTCGGGATGGGCCTTCGCGTATTCGCGTATAGCAGCACTTTTGTTAGGTCCCGATTTCTTCTTTCTTTTTTTTGCCATAATATAAAATCCTGTAGGGTCTCACGTCCTATTGGGTTGCGTGGAACGAGCTGTCACGTCAGCTTCGTCGAATGGGAATATCGTTTCAGCCCGATTTCAGACTTCAGACAGGCCTGTATAATCGATGGCGATATCACACTGGGGGATTCACGCTGAATTGTCCCTTAGTCAGCAAAGTTTACCACCCCCTTTTGCTCGGTTTATCTAATTTATTACAATTTGTCCCGCCACCCAATATTTTGCTAGACTAATCAAGGGATTCCCCGAACGACGTGGTAAAGTCTGGCCTGATTCTAAAACAGTGGTTATTTATTTTATTATTACGGAGTGTATAGGAAAATGGCATGGTTATTTGAACGGACCGTTGAGGCGGCGGCGTGGGTGGCATTGCTTGTCGCCTGGGGGTCTTTTGCCTTTGCCCTTTATTGGTTTTATCTCTTTCTAGCCACAGCCGGCACCCAGCCCGATTACGAATTATTGCGAGACTCGGCTAAGGGGTTCGGCGCATTCATTGGTTTTGCGCTGGCGCTTGGCGGTTTAGCGTGCGTCGATCGATTCCTCTTCGACGCCGAGGACTCGCCAGCCGAATAATCCTCAACTTCCATAATCTATGGACTTCGACTTACGGCCAGTCTGCTCGACGAGGCGGACTACATCCTCTGACGCGACGACTACGCGGCGGCAAGCGTCTCCGTGTCCGAGCCAAGCTCGATGTTGTGTTTTTGGAATGACCACCCGAATGTGGCTAAATCAACGGGCGGTTAGGGGTTCTATTGGGTCCTATGGATGCATCTTGTATAGGTTCGGGGATAGGCTCTTAACCCTGTTCCCTGTTAAATGTGGGGCAGGCGCGGAAGGATAAGGGCTCCCAGGGTCGAGGACGACTTGGCTCACGCGCCGAGAACGTCCCGGTTCACACGTATCACTTCTCTCCCTCCATCTTCCAATGCGACTTACGACCGTACCACTAGAGATTGTGCCGTCCACCTTGCCGGACAAGGTGCGCGCTCTTTTGGATGACGCCGACGCGCGGATCGAACGGTTCTATCACGATCGGCGTGATAATCCGGTGCCGGCGTTTGTGCCGTGTGACTTTGTTTTGGCGTACCATGCCTTGCAACAGATCGTGGCCCAAAACTTGGCGGCAGGTGGCAAGCTTGTTGAATGGGGGAGCGGCGTTGGTACCGTGACTTGCCTCGCCAGCTTAGCCGGCTTTGATGCGATTGGAATCGAAATCGAAGACGATTTGGTCGATATTGCCGAAGCACTGGCCGAAGACCATGGCATGGAAGTTGAGTTCACACGTGGCAGCTTTGTTCCCGAAGGAGGCGACGACTGGCTCGACGCCCACGCCCACGAACTGGCTCGCGAAGTGACTTGGCTCCGGAGCGATGGGGAAGATGCTTATGAGCTGCTGGGGCTCGATCCCGACGATTTTGATGTCGTGTTTGCCTACCCTTGGCCGGGGGAGGAAGGAGTCGTCTTCGATCTGTTCGCCGAGTACGCTGGCATTGGTTCGCTGCTATTGACCCACCATGGCCTTGAGGGAATGCGGTTACAACGTAAAGTTCACTAAAAAATGGGTTATCGCTCCTTACAGCATTGCGTTGCCGACCTCGAACGTCACGGGCATCTTCGGCGTATCGACGCGCCCATCGATGCCTACTTGGAAGCGGCGGCCATTCATCGCCGAGTTTATGCAGCGGGGGGCCCGGCGCTGTTGCTGACGAACGTCATCGGCTGTCGCTGGCCCATGGTGAGCAATCTGTTTGGAACGCTCGAGCGTTCCCGGTTTTTGTTCCGCGATACGTATGAAGCGGTCCAGCGGCTGATTGAGCTAAAGATCGCCCCGATGCGAGCGTTCCAATCACCGCAACGGTACACTTCGGTACCGTTCTCTGCCTTGCGGACACTCCCTAGGTCCGTCCGTACGGGGCCCGTCATGGCGAACGAGACGCTTCTCTCCGCCTTGCCCAACCAGGTTAGTTGGCCACGTGACGGCGGTCCGTTCATCTCCTTGCCGCAAGTTTATACCGAAGACCCGCTCACACCAGGACTGCGGAAATCGAATCTCGGCATGTACCGCATCCAGCTTGCGGGGAACGAGTACGAGCGAGACGCAGAAGTCGGCTTGCACTATCAATTGCACCGATCGATTGGCGTCCATCAAGCGGCAGCGATGCGCACCGGTCAGCCATTTCAAGTCAACGTTTTTGTCGGTGGGACGCCCGCAATGAATCTTGCTGCTGTGATGCCGTTGCCTGAGGGGATGAGCGAACTCACATTCGCTGGGGCATTGGGCGGACGCCGCGTTCACATGGTGAAACGCTCAGGAAAATTACCCGTTTATGCCGACGCGGACTTTGCTCTTTGCGGCACTGTTGTCGATGAGGCGATGAAGCCGGAAGGCCCCTTCGGCGATCACCTCGGCTACTATTCACTACAGCATTCGTTTCCGGTGTTGAGGGTCGAAAAAGTCTATCACCGCGACGGAGCGATTTGGCCGTTTACGGTCGTAGGGCGACCGCCACAAGAAGATACGGCTTTCGGCGCGCTGATCCATGACCTAACAGGTCCCATCATTCCGAGTGTCTTGCCGGGCGTTGTGGGCGTGAACGCCGTTGATGCCGCAGGGGTCCATCCGCTTCTCCTGGCGATTGGCAGCGAGCGTTACATGCCCTTTATGAAGGAGCAAGGTTCACAAGGGCGGGGTCCACAAGAGATTCTCACCCAGGCGAACGCGATTCTTGGACAAGGGCAACTTTCGCTTGCCAAGTTTCTTTTTATTGCCGATGTCGGTTCTTGGCCCAGCCCAGCCGCTGCCGAAAAGGATTTGCAAGCGATTCGCCCGATGTTGGAACACGTGCTCCGCCGTGCCGACTGGACGCGCGACTTGCATTTCCAAACGCAAACGACGATCGACACGCTTGACTATTCTGGCAGTGGCCTCAACGCAGGCTCAAAACTCGTGGTCGCCGCCGCAGGGCCAGCACGCTTTGAACTTGCTACCGAATTACCTGCGAACCTCAATCTGCCGGACGGTTTTACCGATCCACAAGTTGTGATGCCGGGCGTTGTTGCCGTACGCGGTCCTCAGTTGCCTTTGCCGTCGTTCGATTACGATGCGGTCCGCCGTGGTGAAAAAAGTGGCGAACAGATCGAATCGCAAGGCCTTGCTCAATCCGAGTCCGTCGCTGCCGTCGATCTTCGGCGATTTTGCGATAACTTGTCGCTCGACCATCCGCTCAATGGTTTTCGCTTGATCGTGGTGGTCGATGAGCCAGCGTTTGTTGCCGCCAAGTCGGGACGTGAAGGCATCGGCAATTTTCTTTGGACCACTTTTACGCGTGCCAACCCGGCAGCGGACGTGGGGGGCATCGGATCGTTCACCTTAGAGAAACATTGGGGCTGTCGCGGAGCGCTGGTGATCGACGCCCGCATCAAGCCCCACCATGCACCGGTACTGGAAGAAGACCCCGAAGTGACGGCAAAAATCGAGGCGATGGCGGCGGAAGGGGGGCCCTTGGCAGGATTGTTTTAGAAGGGTCCTTAGCCCCGGGTCAGTGACCCGGGGCTAAGAACATGACCCTGGGCTAAAAAAGCCGGATGACCTTCTCTCCACTCTCCTTACGCCCTACGCTACCCCGTATGAATGATTGGCTGCCACAATCTTGGTTTGAGGGGATCGAGCGGACTCCCTATTTGCTGGAGAATGGCCCCTGGTGGGCGATGATCCTCTGGCTGGCCGCCGTGGGAGGGTGTATCGGCAGCTTCCTCAACGTGGTGGCTCTCCGTGTGCCACAGGGGGAAGACATCGTTGTGAAGGGGTCGCGTTGCCCCGTGTGCCTTCATCGGCTCCGCTGGTGGCAAAATCTGCCACTGTTCGGATGGCTCCTCCTGCGTGGCAAGTGCCATTATTGCCGTGTCCCGATCCCGATCCGCTATTGGCTCTGGGAGCTGGCCTTCGCGGCATTGTTCGTCGGAGCCGGCATTGCATCGCCGTGGCTCTAAACGGGCGAGAGTCCCTTGGCGGGAGGCAAAGGCTGCCGTTGGGGTTTGAGCCTCGGGGCGATACAGTAGAGGGAGCCCTTGCTGCGGGCGGAGACGCCGCAGATTCCGATGTCCGTTTCTTTTTCCCTGAAACCTTTAGCCTCCCCCCTCTCATCCTATGCGACTCACTTTCCATGGTGCTGCTGGCACGGTCACGGGTAGCAAGTACTTGCTCGAAGCAGGGGGGGCTACGGTCCTCATCGATTGTGGTCTGTTTCAAGGGCTCAAAAAACTTCGCGAGCTAAACTGGGCGGGCACCCCTTTCCATGCCGAAGGGGTCGATGCCGTCTTGCTCACCCATGCTCACCTCGATCACACGGGCTATCTCCCTCGTGTCTTCAAGGAGGGGTTCGACGGCTACGCCTATTGTACGCCTGCCACGGCCAAGCTCGCAGAAATCATCTTGTTGGACTCTGCCAAGATTCAAGAATCCGACGCCAAGTACGCCAACAAGAAGGGCTTTAGTAAACACAAGCCGGCCTTGCCGCTTTACACGGGGAAAGATGTGCTCACAACCGTCGCCCGCTTCAAAGAGGTGGAACGGGGCAAGTGGCGCCAAATTGCGGGGCCCATTTGGGCACGCTTCCACGATGCGGGACATCTGTTGGGATCGAACATGATCGAAATCGAAGTCCGCGAAGCAAACCAAGAAAAGACCCAACCGACACGCATCCTCTTTTCGGGCGACATCGGGCGGTACGACGGCCCACTTTACCACGATCCTTCGCCTCCGCCCGAATGCGACTACCTTGTTTGCGAAAGTACCTATGGCAATCGGAACCATCCCGACGCCGATCTGACCGAAGCGCTCGGCGAAGTGATCAATCGGGGTATCGAACGTGGCGGAGTGATGCTGATGGCATCGTTCGCCGTGGGGCGTGCCCAACAGTTGATTTACTTGCTACAAGTGCTCAAATGCGCGGGAACGATTCCGGACTTGCCGATCTATCTCGACAGCCCCATGAGTTGTAATGCGACGGACATTTACCGCGAGTATCGAGAGGATCATGATCTCTCAGAAGGCGAATTGTGTGGTGATCGCCCCGTGTTGGGGGGCCCCTCGGTCCATCTTTGCCGAAGTGCCGACGAATCGAAGGCCCTCAACCACCTGCAAGGGCCGGCGATCATTATCAGTTCGAGCGGCATGATGACGGCGGGCCGGATTGTTCATCACCTAAAGAAACGCCTGCCGGATCCGAAGACAACGGTCATTCTCGGCGGTTACATGGCGGTTGGCACACGGGGCCGTCGGCTTGAAGAAGGTGCCAAAACACTTCGCATGCACGGACAAGATATTGTCGTCAATGCAGCGGTTGAAAAAGTGCCGGGCCTGAGTGGCCATGCCGACCGAGCTGGCTTGTTGCGCTGGCTGGAGGGGCTTGTCGAGCCACCTAAGCAAACCTTCCTCACACACGGCGAACCCGATGCGGCTGCCGCCCTTGCTGATACCCTCCGGAAAGAGAAGAATTGGAAGGTCACGGTCCCCGGAAGGGACGAGTGGCACGAACTGGAATAATCATTAGAGTCCTTCCCGTGAGAGCCGGGTCGTCCCCGACCGCGGAGAGTTGCGTTTTTAGATCAAAATCTTGCGCAACTCATTTTCGCAAGTCATTTGCGCAACAAAGTTTCCTTTTTTTTCGAGCCAGGATGGCTCGTCTATGACTTCCTACTCACCACTTTTTTTCCATGCCCAATAAACCTTCGAAAGACGTTGCTTCCTCGGCTCAAAAACCTGCCGAGCCGATGGATGTTGCCCCCGATTTTTCGCTGGATGCCCATCGTGATGCGTTGCCACCCAAGGTGGAAGCCAATCGGAAAGCGATTCTTCGTTCCTCGACTTACGTCCTTGCAGAAAAAGACTCGGAGTGGATGAAGGAGGCTGAAATGCGACCCATGCGGATGCAGCTCGAACTCCAGAAGACCGAGATCGTACTCCGCCGTGCCGGTGTGAAAAGCACGGTCGTCGTCTTCGGCGGGACACAGATCCTTCCCGAGGAAGAGGCCAAGGGAAAACTCGATCAAGCCCAGGCTACGCTCGCCGAGAACCCTAAAGACCCTAAGGCTGAGCGAAGCGTCGTTCGTGCGCAGGCTCGGATGAATAACTCTCGTTTCTACAACGATTGCCGCGACTTTGCGAAGCTCGTTAGCAGCCGGTGTCAACTCGACGGAAAGTGTGAGTTCGTCGTCACCACCGGTGGCGGACCGGGGGTGATGGAAGCGGGCAACCGCGGAGCGTTTGAAGTTGGCGCCAAATCGATCGGCCTCAACATCGAATTGCCCCATGAGCAGGAACCCAACCCTTACATCACGCCCGAGCTTTGCCTCCAGTTCCACTACTTCGCGATGCGGAAGTTCCATTTCATCTTGCGTGCAGCGGCGCTCGTTGTCTTCCCCGGCGGTTACGGAACGCTCGATGAACTTTTCAATACACTCTGCTTACGCCAAACGGGCCGAATGCAGGCAATTCCCATTATTCTCTACGGGCGCAAGTACTGGGAGAGCGTTATCAATTTCCAGACCCTTGCCGATGAGGGCGTGATTGCCGACGAGCACCTTGATCTGATTTCCTATGCCGAGACGCCTGAAGAAGCGTGGGAGCTTATTGCCAAGTTCCATGAACTGAAGTAACCGGCTACGTTGCAGGAGAAGAGTTGCAGGGGAAGATTTCGCAGGGCATACTGTGGCAACACCTTGCGTCTGCCCTTTCTTCCCAGGAACTTGCGATCATGCTCCGACTGTTTTTTTGCTTGCTGCTTTTCTCTTTGGCCATGACGGTGTCGGTTAGCGCAGAGAATACCGAGTACCTGCCGGGTGTCGTTTGGCAAGAACCGCCGGTCGTTGATCCCGGGGCAACGGATGCGGCCCCCCCCTCAGACGCTGTGGTCCTGTTCGACGGCTCCGACCTTTCCGCCTGGGACAATGGCGAGAACTGGCCTGTGAAGAAGGGCATTGCCTACAGCGGCAAGGGATATATCACCACCAAAGAGCAATTCGGCGACTGCCAATTGCACGTCGAGTGGTCGGCCCCGCTGCCCACCAAAGACTCGAGCCAAAGCCGCGGCAATAGTGGTGTCTTCCTCATGGGTATCTACGAAGTCCAGGTGCTCGATTCGTACGACAACCCAACCTACTTCGAGGGCCAAGCGGCGTCGGTTTACAAACAATCGCCCCCCATGGTCAACGCCATGCGCAAGCCGGGCGAGTGGAACACCTACGATATTTTCTGGACTTGTCCCCGCTTTAAGGAAGGCCAACTTACCTCACCGGCATACGTGACAGTGGTTCACAATGGCGTACTTGTACTCAACCACTTTGAGCTTCAGGGAGACACCCCGTGGCACAGGCCGGCAGAGTACAACGATATCGGCCCACGAGGCCCCATCGCCTTGCAAGACCATGGCAACCCGGTCCGTTTCCGCAACATTTGGGTCCGTGAGCTCACGCCCCTCACCAGCAAGCCACGCGAACCGATGTACCACGATCACGACTCCGACAAGAAATGGCCCGCCGAAAAATGAACCGTTAAAACGCCAAGATTCAGGGTGCAATCCGGTAACGGTAGCGGAGTGTCACTGGCGGTTCGGCCAAGACGCAAGTAGGCACAATTTCTAAACGATTCGCTTCTGAGAGGACAATTTCGGAGGAAGGTGCGCTGTCGATTTCCTCCGGAAGGATCGTGATTTTGTCCGTTTGCTGGTAGCATGAGCCAAGCGGACCGACCGCCGATTTTAGACGGCAGGCAACGTCCATCGCGAGGCCCGTTGCGGTCGGTTCGACGCTCATCGACCAATGCCGATCTCCCGACATGCCGGAGAAAAAAAGCAGGTCCCCTTGCTGATGGGCGTCGGCGAAGACCGGGGTTTCTATTTTGGAGCCTTCGCAAGATTCCAACGAGCCATCCCTGCTTTCAACATGGTGCGAATAGCGATCGCCACACCACTTAAAGGTGACGCGAACGCCGTGAGATTCGAGGGTGAAATCGTTATTGGGAGCCATGCCGCTTGCCATTAAAACCAGCGTTCGCTATCAAATCGGTCAATCGTCATCGTCTTCCACCGGCTGACCGGCACGCCAGCGGAGCGTTGCTTCGAGAAAACCTTGAATATCGCCATCCAGCACGTTGTGGAAATTGCCCTGCTGGTACTTCGTGCGAGTATCTTTCACCCGTTGATCGGGATGCAAGAAATAATTGCGAATCTGACTGCCGAAGCCCGTTTTTGCTTGTGTGTTGTGCTTGGCGGCCTCTTCTTGTTCGCGTTTCTCTTCTTCGGCGCGGGCCATTCTCGCACGCAGCATCTTCCACGCCGTCGCTTTGTTCTTGTGTTGCGATCGTTCGTTTTGGCACTGGACAACAATGTTGGTTGGTATGTGCGTCAGGCGTACTGCCGAGTCGGTCTTGTTGACGTGCTGTCCCCCCGCGCCGCTGGCTCGGTAGGTGTCGGTCCGAACGTCCGATTCGTCGATTTCAATCTCAACCGAGTCATCAATCTCAGGCGAAACATCGACCGCCGCAAAGCTCGTTTGGCGTTTGCCTTCTGAATTGAACGGGCTGATACGCACCAATCGGTGCATGCCGGTCTCGCCCCGCAGGTAGCCGTAAGCCATCGGTCCTCGCAGGGCAATCGTAGCATTGTTAATGCCCGCCTCTTCGTTCGATTGCCGATCGATCAACTCCGTTTTGTAATCGTTCTTACCCGCCCATTGGATGTACATACGCAGCAGCATCTCGGCCCAATCGTTGGCGTCGGTCCCCCCGTCGCGGGCGTTGATCGTGATGATCGCGCCTGCCGAGTCGTTGGGACCACTCAAGAGGGCCGAGAGCTTGAGCCGTTCGAGCAGGGACTCGATTCGCTCGATCTCTGCCGGTGCCTCTTCGGCAAAGGAGGGGTCTTCCTCGGCCATTTCGATCATCGCTTCGAGATCATCGTAGGCAGCAAGGGCCTCATCCAGTGGAGCAACGACCGCCATCAAGCCTTTTAGCTCGCCAATGACCGTTTGGGCCCTCTCCTGGTTGTCCCAGAAGCCTGGCTCCCCCTGCTCCGCTTCAATAGCGGTAATCCGTTGCTTCTTGCCAGCGTAGTCAAAGAGAGTCCCTGAGTTGCGTCAGGGCCTCTAGGATCGCCTTAGCACGATCGGTCCATTCCTTGTCCATAGTCGGTTTCACCTGCGTAGATAGCTGTGTTGGAAGGACTGATTCTACTCGGCAGAGAAGGAGGAAAGTAGTGGGCGGTAGGCAGTGGGCAGCAGGCAGTTAGATTAGGTAGTAGCCGCAAGACTGCCGACCGCCCACCGCCTACTGCTAACTTCTTTCCATGCGTATCGTTCTAGCTATGTCTGGCGGCGTTGATTCAAGCGTCGCCGCGCGCCTGCTCTTGGACCAGGGGCACGATGTGGTGGGGGTCTTCATGCGTCACGGGGAACAGTCGCCCGCCGTTTGCAAGACCGACGAAACCCCGAAGGAGAGCCGTGGCGTCCCGCCCACGGAGTGCACCCGTGATGCTTCCTCGGAGAAGAAAACGGACGGCGAGGCTGCTGGGGGCGGGGACGCCCCAGCTCACACGCTGCCCATCGTCAGCCGACTCGATCACAAGCAAGGTTGTTGCACCGCTGCGGATGCCGAAGACGCGCGCCGTGTGGCCGAGCGGCTCGGTATTCCTTTTTACGCGCTTGATCTCAATGACGAGTTCGGCCAAATCATGGACTATTTTGCGGAAGAGTACGCCCGAGGCCGAACCCCCAACCCGTGCGTGCAGTGCAATAATTGGATCAAGTTCGGCAAGCTGTACGACTACGCCGACTCGATCGGTGCTGAGCATGTCGCCACGGGCCATTATGCCCGCCTGGAGCAACGTGCCGACGGCCCCGCCCTGTTGCGTGGCACGGATGACGGCAAGGATCAGTCGTATGTTCTCGCAGGCATTCGCCGTGAGCTGTTGCCGCGTATGTTGCTACCGGTCGGCGAGTACAAAAAATCGAAGATACGCGAACTGGCTGCCGACATGGGTCTCAATGTTGCCCAGAAAAAGGACAGCCAAGAAATCTGCTTCGTTACGGAAGGCCGTTACGATGCCTTCGTAAAAAAACGACTTGCCACCGATGAGAGCCGCGTCGTCTCCGACCGCAGCGGAGACTTTGTCACGACCGATGGCGACATTGTCGGCAGGCACAACGGTATCGAAGGCTTTACCGTAGGCCAGCGCAAAGGCCTCGGCATTGCGTTCGGCAAACCCGTGTTCGTCGTACGAATTGAACCCGACACATGCCGAGTGGTGTTAGGGAATCGCTCGGACCTGGATCGCCCCGACCTCATGGCGGCCGAATCCAACTGGTTGGTTGCTCTTCCGGTGGGGAGACCGATCCGCTGTTTCGCCCAGATTCGGTACAACTCCCCCGCCACGGGGGCAGAGCTAACTTTGCTAGAAGACAAGCGTTTCCGTGTCGTTTTTGATACTCCAGCCCAAAGTGTCACTCCGGGGCAAGCCGTTGTGTGCTACGCTGCGGACGAACCGGCCCGCGTCCTCGGCAGCGGGTGGATTGAGTAAATCCTTCCACAGTTCTCCTGCGTGCTTGGTGCCGATAATTTTTTCTTTATTGGCGTTTGTTTACGCCTATTAACGGTTTTCTTCCTTTCTGTTTTTCTGCGAACGGTCGATCATGCCCAATCATCTTGCTAGCGAAACTTCGCCCTATTTGCTTCAGCACCAAGACAACCCGGTCGATTGGCGACCGTGGGGGCCTGAGGCGATCGCGCTCGCGAAGGAGCAACAGAAACCGATCTTTCTTTCGATTGGTTACTCCGCTTGCCATTGGTGCCACGTCATGGCGCACGAGAGTTTTGAAAACGAAAAAATCGCGGACTATCTCAACAAGCACTTTGTTTGCATCAAAGTCGATCGTGAAGAACGGCCCGATCTCGATCAGATTTACATGAATGCCGTGCAGGCGCTCACGGGGCGTGGCGGCTGGCCGATGAGCGTCTTCCTGACACCCGACCTTAAACCGTTTTATGGTGGCACCTATTGGCCGGCAACGGCGGGACGCGGCATGCCCGGATTCGACCAAGTGCTCGAAGCGGTCAACGATGCTTGGAACAAACGACGTGAGCAAACGCTCGCTACCGCCGATCAACTGACCGATCGCCTGGAAACGGTCTCCAACATGGAAGGGGCGGGCGAACTCAATCATGGACTGCTCGACGCCGCGGTTCAGCAATTACAACGAACGTTCGATCCCCATCACGGCGGCTTTGGCCCCGCGCCGAAGTTTCCGCACACGATGGACCTCGCGTTACTGCTTCGGTTGTACCAATCCAGCGGACGGAAAGAATGGCTCGACATGGTGCGGACAACGCTTGACCACATGGCAGCAGGCGGAATCTACGACCACCTGGGCGGCGGCTTCGCACGTTACAGCGTCGATGAGCGATGGCTCGTGCCGCACTTTGAAAAAATGCTGTACGACAACGCCTTGCTCGCGACCGTCTATGCCGAGGCGTTTGCTCAGACGAATGACGACGCCTATGCCCGAATCGCCCGGGAGACGCTCGACTACGTTTTGCGTGACATGACCGGCCCCGAGGGGGGCTTTTATAGTGCTGAGGATGCGGATAGCGCTCCGCAAGACGACCCGGCAGGGCACAAAGAAGAGGGGCTCTTTTACACTTGGAGGCCGGAAGAGGTTCGTGTGGTTCTCGGCGACGAAGCAGCGGGTATCTTTTGCCAAGTCTATGACATTTCGCCCATCGGCAATTTCGAGGGACGTAGCATTCCCTGGCTACCGAAGTCGCTAGAGACCCATGCCAAACTCACGGGAGGAGACGTCGATCGGCTTGAAAGGGAACTTGCCGGCGGACGTGAAAAACTGCTGGTCGAACGGGGAAAACGCCCCCGGCCAGGGCTCGATGACAAGGTGATCGCCAGTTGGAACGGTCTGATGATCGATGCCCTAGCACGCGCGGGCACGCTGCTGGGCGAACCACGCTACACGCTTGCTGCGGAGCGAGCAGTTGATTTTATCCTAAAAGAAATGCGGGATGACGCAGGCCGATTGCTGCACACTTGGCGTAC
>JAJRUA010000095.1 GCA_024278035.1 Planctomycetota bacterium
CAACCGCGGTGAACGGCGTAGAGCGAGCCCCCGCACCAGGAACCGCCCCGGGTGGAATCGAGCGAGCCCCCGTGCCAACCATTGCACCGATTGAACTCTGAGATTTGTCAGGTCCCCAGCTTTTGACGACCTCAGGCCCCAGGAAACAGCGGGCCCCGGGGGGGGAATCACACTGTGAATCGCGGTAGGTAAATCGTTGCGTGGTGGAACGGCAAGCGGATCGCTTCAATCGCTGGAGACTTCCAGGCAGGTCCAGGGATAGGCTCTAAGAAGTCTGTTCGGTAGGCTAGGCTAGCCAATGAATCCCACCTTTGCGACTCCGCGTCTCTGCGCAATACATTTTCTACGAACGACCTTTCATGCCGAAGAAAAAACCTGCCCCGGCCCGTGTCAAAAAAACCCGCGTTAAGCTTACTGGCCGCGATAAGAAGACGATGGAATCGCTCGTTGGCCTTGCCGATGGGGTCGTAAAAGCGGCGACGAGTCGGCGTGATCCTTACGTCGATATCCCGAGCCGCACGTTGTCGAACGTAAAATACTCGCCGCGTAAGCGAATCCTGGAAATGGGCTCCGGCAAGAACCGACGGCATTTGTTCGACCTCTCGCAGGCGAAGGCTTACATGCGGACGATGCTCGTCGCGAGCGGATGCAAGCGGCTTCTTGACGAAGGCAAAACGACCAGCCTTCGAGGCCTCTTCTACATGCTCAAGCATACGATCGAGAAGACCAAGGAAAACACCTTTGAGGTGCAGGGCGACTGCGATTCGATCATTGAAGACTCCGAAGTCTTGCTCAATTCCATACGCGAAGAATTGCACCTCTACGCTGAGAACCGTGGCGCGATGGTCGGAGCCATCACCCTCATCGACAAAGGAGACACGATCAATTGCAGTCGCATGGGATCGGGCGGCTATGCGATTCCGTCGATCGTTGAGCCCGACGTCATTCAGCTCAGCCGAAAAGACTGCCATGCCAAGTTCATTTTACATGTCGAAAAAGGAACGGTCTGGCAACGGTTCAACGAAGACCGTTTTTGGGAGAAACACAACTGCATTCTCACCCACGGTGCGGGCCAACCGCCGCGTGGCGTACGCCGGTTGCTCCACCGAATGCACAACGAACTGAAACTGCCCATCTATTGCGTGCTGGATAACGACCCGTGGGGGTACTATATCTACAGCGTTATCAAGCAGGGATCGATCAACTTGGCGTTCGAGTCGCAGCGGATGGCGATTCCCGATGCCAAGTACCTTGGCCTGCGGAGCATCGACTTCGATCGGTGCGAACTGAGCGAAGGGGTTAAGATTGCCCTGAATGAAAACGACCGCAAACGGGCCAAGCAAATCGCCCGCTACCCCTGGTTTGAGAAGAAACGCCCCTGGCAGGCAGAGATTCAGCGGATGCTCAAAAACGATTTCAAGCTAGAAGTCGAATCGCTCATCTCGAAGGACATCAGCTATGTGACCGAGGTGTACGTGCCCGAGCGATTGGAAGCGAAAGACTGGCTCGATTGATGGTCCCCGCGAGGGAGGCGAGCGGTGGGCGTAAGCCTGCCGACAGTCTTTTGCCGCGGATGCTTTGTCCAAGAGCACCATCGATCTTGAGTTCTCTCCGGTCGCTGACGCTCGCGGCTCGCCATTAGCCGCCTCCACTCGTCACACGCTTCCCGCGATTAGCGTCGCATTCTGCCCGCCGAAGCCAAAACTGTTCGACAGCACGGTCTTGCACGTCTTGTCGCGTGGTTCGTTCGGGATATAGTCCAAATCGCAATCGGGGTCGGGCGTTTCGTAGTTGATCGTCGGTGGCATTGTGCCTTGCTCTAAGACTTTGAGGCAGATGATAAGCTCCGTTGCACCGGCGGCAGCGATGAGGTGTCCCATCATGCTTTTGGTACTCGACGTGGGCGTCTTGTAAGCATGTTCGCCAAGGGCCTGTTTTAGGGCGAGCGATTCAACGCGGTCATTGACGCTGGTGCTTGTGCCATGGGCGTTGACGTAGTCGATTTCGTCGATGTTTCGGCCCGCTTCTTCGAGGGCGATCTTGAGGCAAGCAGTCGCACCGCGGCCCTCGGGATGGGTGTCGGTAATGCGGAAGGCATCGGCGGTTGCTCCGTAGCCGAGGATTTCGCCGTGGATGTGGGCACCGCGTGCCTTAGCGTGTTCGTACTCTTCAAGGACGACCATCGCTCCCCCCTCGCCAAGGATAAAACCATCGCGGTCGCGGTCGAACGGTCGGCTGGCACGCTCGGGCTCGTCATTTCGTTCGCTAAGAGCGGTGAGCAAATTAAAACCGGTGACGCCAAACGGATGGATCATGCTGTGGCAACCGCCTGAGAGCATCGCATCGGCATCGCCCCGACGGATGATGGCGGTCGCTTCGCCAATGGCCTGCGTGCTTGCGGCACAGGCGGTAAGGCAATTGGAGTTGGGGCCTTGGGCGTCGAACATCGCAGCTAGGTAGCCGGAGGGCATGTTCGGTTCTTGCTCAAGTTCAAGGCGTGGCTCAAGGCGTGTGATGCCCTCTTCGACAAATCGGGCGACATCCAGCTCGCCCTTTTCCATCGCAAGGGTCATCATTTTGCTGAACACGATGAAATCCTGCTGCCCTTCGCCGGCACCGAGATAAACGCCCAGGCGAGTTGGATCGACGGTGCCACCCTGGTTGGTCGTCGCGATGCCTGAGGCCTCGATCGCCTGCTTAGCTGCCCCAGCAGCGAACCGCGTGTGCCGACCTCGTTGGGCCCACGCTTCGGCCTCTTCGCCGACGGAGGTGATCGACCAATCGCGCACCTCGGCAGAGATTTTGGTAGGAAACGCGCTCGCGTCGAATAGGGTGGTAGGGCGGACGGCACTCTTGCAAGCCATCAAGTTGGCCCAAAGCTCATCCACGGTGTGGCCAAGAGGGGTGACGCAACCCATTCCGGTAACAACAACTCGGCGACGCATGATGGGAGAGGAGGAGGCTAGAGGCTGAGGGACGGGAGAAAGAACGGCAAGGCCAAGGACCCTTTTCACCGTAGCCTAGGGCATCGCCCCAGGACAAGTAACGGGCAATCCGTAATCCTCAGGCCGCATCCGTGTCCCGTCTGCCTTTACACCAACGGAAAAAACGCCGGTGGTTAGTAGCCAACGGGTAAGGTCTTTGGGGTCGAACAACCGTCGAGGAAGCCCCTTGCCGCCCTTGTCGCTGGAATCCGCTTCGGAGGCGGTGAGCCGGGCGAAGAAAATTTCAGCTTCGGAGTGAGGACGCTGGCCGTCAGGGCCGGTGACCACCCCTTTCACTTCGCACTGGGCACCCGCATCCACCGTTCGACCAATCGTGGCGTGGTAGGCGATCGTCTCCCCTGGTCGAACGAGCCCTGTGAACGAGAGCCGAGTGAACTTAGCTAGTACGACCAATTCTCGGAACCCATACAATTCGCTCACAAGCAGGCCCGACGTCTGGGCCATCCCCTCAGCGATCAACGAGTTGGGCATCGCAGGATAGATGTCCCAGTGATCGTGAAGGAACTCATCCGACAACGTCACCCCCTTCACGCCAATCGCGTGGGAGCCGGCAACGTACTCGGTGAATTGATCGACCCAAAACCAGCGCATAAGAAAGGCGAGACCGAAGGCTAGAGGCTGTAGCGGGAAGGAAAATTAACCCAATTTGTGGGCGACGAAATTGCACATGTCTTGGACGGTGAGTTGCTTGCCCAGCTTTTGGACCTGAGGGTCTGCCTCAAACTTCGTGAGATCAGCAAATGGCATCCGCTCTTTGAGCTTGGTCATTCCCTCGGCATTGACTTTGCCGTCGGTGACGTAGTCGGTGTTGGTAAGCAAGTCTTCGGGGAAGAGCTCTCCGCGTTCGATCTTGATGTCGAACGATTTTTCCAAACGGAAAACAATATCCAAGAAGTCGATGCTCTCCGCATCCAGGTCACCTTGCAGGGTCGCCTCAGGCGTTACCTCATCGTCCTCAACGCCCAGTGCGTCGATGAGTGCCTCTTGTACCTTGGCAAAAATTTCTTCTTGAGTGGGCATGACGTTTTTGGTCTCGTGCTAAATTGTTCTTAGGGAAAGGTAAGGGGGCCCGTACGTTACTAAGACCCGTACGCGACTAAACCGATAGCGATCGCGGAAGGATGTTCTGTTCGATAGTTTTTAGGTAACGGATCACATGGGCATCGACTTCGGCTTGCGAGGGGTCGGTGTCGGCTAGGTTGTATCGTTCGATAACGAGGCGGCCTGAGAGGGTCGGTTTGGTTTCGCCCGTGGAGTGGGTCACGGTCCCCTTGACCTTGAATGTGGCGTCGCGGTCGTCTTTTTTCAGCAATTCGACCGCTATCTTGAGTTGGGAGCCCGGGCGAACGAAGTCGGCGTATTTTATATTCTTTGCTTCTTTGAGTGAGACAATGCTATGGGCATAGGATTCGGTCAGTCGTAAGAGCCAAGCGGAGGCTTGCGTGGCGGCCTCCAGCATAAAGACCCCCGGCAAGACGGGGAACTCCGGGAAATGGTCCTGGAGGTACTCTTCGGAAAGGGAGACCTGCTTGGACCCCGTCAGCCGCTTGCCTGGCTCGAACTCATCAATCGTATCGAGTAGCCAGAATCGCATTAGTCAGGGGGCTCACAAGTCGGACGGCAGAGGAAAGCGGGGCGAATAAAAGCGAATCTCCGATTATACCCAGCCCCACGATCCGCCACAACGCAGGCCCCCAGGCTATTTTCAGGCAAGCGACGGGCGACAGAAAGGTGAGCGGCGGGGCGTCAGCCCCCCGATAAGGGCGGGAAAAGCTGAAGGCTGAAGACGGTAGGCCGAAGACAAGAGGGGAAGTGGGATATCTGCCTTTCCGCCTTTATCGGGGGGCTAAATGCCCGCACCGCTCACCTTAGGAACGAGAACGGCGACGGCGGCCTGTGGGGCGGAACTGTTCTCGGACACGGCCTACGGCGTCGATCAACTGGTCCACCTCCGCCAGTGTGTTGTACAGATAAAAGCTCGCCCGGGTGCTGGCACTGATCCCCAGGCGATCGTGTAGGGGTTGGGTGCAATGGTGCCCCGCACGGACCGCGATTCCCTCTCGATCCAAAATCTGGGCAATGTCATGGGCATGAGGCCGATCGAGGACAAAGCTCACGAGCCCCGCGCGATGTTCCGGCTCAGGTCCAAGCAGGCGTAAGCCTTCCACCTGGGCAAGCCCTTTCCAGGCCCGTTCGGCCAAGGCCTGTTCGTGCGTTTCGATTCGCTCCATGCCAATCTCTTGCAGATAGTCCATCGCTGCGGCAAGGCCAATCGCCTGGGCAATCGGCGGCGTGCCCGCCTCCAACTTTGCCGGTAACGCTGCCGTGGTGAAATGGTCAAGTGTCACTTGGCCAATCATGCTCCCGCCTCCCATGAAGGGAGGCATTGCTTCGAGCAACGCCTCACGTCCGTACAGCACGCCAATGCCCGATGGCCCACATAGCTTGTGCCCACTTAGCACCAAGAAATCGCAGCCTAACGCCTGCACGTTCGTCACTCGGTGCGGTGCACTCTGGGCCGCATCGACCAGCGTCACCGCCCCGACAGCTTGCGCTTGCTCGCAAATCTCTTGAACCGGGTTCACCGTCCCAAGCGTGTTGCTCACCGCCGTGAATGCCACGAGCTTTGTTCGTTCCGAAAGAACTTCCCCCAGGCGATCGATGGCAAGTCGACCGTCGTCAGCCATAGGGATATGCCGAATCATGGCCCCGGTTCGCTCGGCTAATTGAAACCAAGGGACAAGGTTCGAGTGGTGCTCCATCGGCGTAAGCAGCAGCTCATCTCCCGATGAAACATTGGCATCGCCCCAACTCCGCGCCACGGCGTTGATCGCCGCGGTGGTCCCTCCCGTAAAAATCACTTCATGCGAGTGCTCTGCCCCTACAAACGCCCGCGCTTTCTCCC
>JAJRUA010000096.1 GCA_024278035.1 Planctomycetota bacterium
CATCACCGCAAGCAGCGCTCTGATACGCATGGGAATGGTGGTTTCGGACACAATCGGCGCCGTGGCAATGAGCGCTCCCACACGAGCCAGTACCAGAACGAAAACGACCGCCAGATCGGTGAGTAGGGATTCCATGGCTGACAGGACGCGTTAAAGCGTTCCGGGGATCCCTTTGATGAGATTTTCAGAATACTCGACCAGACGCTGCAGAATCCACGGCAACGTGAAGGCGAGGGCAAGAGCCATCGCCATCAGTTTCGGTACGAAGGCGACCGTCTGTTCTTGGATTTGTGTCAGTGCTTGAACCAGGCCAATGCCGAGGCCAACCACAACGCCCGAAATAAGAATCGGCGAAGCGATCACCGACGTGATGAGCAGGGCATCACGACCAAGATCAACAGCAGTTTCAGGATTCATAGGATAGGCCTTGATTTCTTAACCGCTTACAAAAAAAACTTGAACCACAAAGGACACAAAGAAAAAGAAGGAAAGAAAAACACTAATACGCGCTAATGAACGCTAAGCAAGAAGAAAAAGATGAGAACAAGAGCATTAGCGGTTGCCTTCCTTTGTGTTTTTTTTGGCTAAATCAAAACCATAAAACTATCTAACAGCATTTGGATAACGAGCGTCCAGCCATCGACCAAAACGAATAATAATAGCTTGAAGGGTAACGAGATCAACACGGGGGGTAGCATCAACATGCCCATCGAGATCGTAATGCTTGCTACAACGATGTCGAGAATCACGAACGGCAAGTAGACTTGGAAGCCGATGAGGAACGCTGTCTTGAGTTCGCTTAGCATGAAGGCAGGCAACAGGGCAGCGAGTGGCACGAGAACTTCGTCCTCCTTGCGGTCATAAAGGACATAGTCGGCCAACATCTCGCCCGTTTCAGGATCAACTGCCTCGGGCAGTCTCTGTAAGAACATGATGGCAGCGTCTTGGTTGCCCGTCCGTTCAATTTGTGCGCCCATAAAATCGCGAATCGGCAAGGCCGCGGCATCGAAGGCTTCTTCTAGTGTGAGATTGCCCTCCGTGTAGGGTTGGATGCCGTTCTCATAGCTTTGCTTCCAGATGGGCGTCATCAAAAGGAGCGTAACGAACAGGGCGATCGAAGTAAGGACCTGCCCCGGTGGGGCTTGTTGAGTTCCTAAGGCTTGACGCAACAGCGCAAGGACCACAATCACACGCACGAAACTCGTCGTCATCAGCAGCACGGCAGGTGCCAAGCTGATGACGGTTAGCAGGAGCATGACCTGCAAAGTGGAACTTAGCCGATCAGGCCGCGTCCATTCTTCGGGACTGCCAAGACCGAGCAAGCCTTCGCCCTCCTTCGCAACGAGTGCTCCGAACGAGGAGTTGGTTTCTCCAACTTTGTTTTTCGAAAGGCTATTGGAAGCGGTGCTGTTCGCAATCGCTTGCTGAGCGTTAACTGGCGCAGACGAGAAAACCAACAACATCGCAACGACAAAACCGTAGCGAAGTAAGGATTTTTCCATAGAGAACTCAGGGTACAGAGATTGATATTTCCTCTGTGTTCTCTGTGACTTATTTTTCTTTGCCTCCAAGAGAGAGTTAGCCATAGCTTCGTCCTCCTGGCGTGTTGGCGTAGGCGGAGGCGAGACGCTGGGGATCGAACGCGGGGGCTTCGTCGCCAAGAAAACCGGGACCGGCGGGTTCACCCGCCATTTGTTGAAAAATTTGCTCGAACGCAGCGGTCGAGCCGTGGCCCCCTTGTTGTTCGCAGGCGGCGAGGAGGCGTTGGACTTCGGCTTCGTCGGTGATTTCAGTAATCGCTTTCGCTCCGTCGGGTGTCACGGCGACGAGAACCAGCTTAGGACCGATGCGTAGTAATTGTGCTGTTTGTTTACCGGCCAGTTGTACTCGGCCAAGCACCTCGGCCACTTCCGTCGGCAAAGTACGAGCCGATCGTGGCAAGCTCTTCTTCACCACCCATGCGGAAACGAACATAAGGCCAACGACAATCGCTAAGCCGGATCCTGCCGCGGTCATGGCCCCTGAGGGAGGACGCCAAGCGAGGAGCTGTTGCAACGGATTCTTGACTTTTTGAGAGGCCTGGGAGGTGGAGGCCTGGGGCGAGGCTCGCTGGCTTGAGGAACGCAAACGTCGTCCCGAACGCTTTGTCTTCGCCGTTTTAACAGGGGCGGTGGCAACAATCGCGTCTTTGATCGGCGGTGCGGCAATGTTTTCGTCTTCTGACTCCGACCAGCTTTCCGGAAGGATCGGCTTGGCGTCAGAAACCGACACGAAGGTGGCCGGCTCGACGGCGTCGTCGTGATAGCCGGTCGTCCTGCGAGGAGAATGGCTACGGGGTCCGATACTACGGGGCCCGATGCTGTGGTTCGCTTGAAGACGTGGTGACACAAAGCCCGAATCCCGAGCAGGGCCTTCTGCTCTCACGCTAGCAGCACAAAGCAAACCGACCAACAGAATGGCACAACGGACCGGCAGCATCATGGGGATTCCTTACAGGCGACAATCGCGCAACAAACGGGGCACGAAGTGAACTTGTAGGGAAATCGAGGCCGACTTGCTAGAGCAAGTGAAGCGTTCGTCTTAATAAATAGCGGACCGTTGATAGCTCTTAAGCGACAGCGCTATCACCGACGATCAATTCGGTGATGCGGACACAAAAATTGTCGTTGAGCACGAGTACTTCGCCGCGTGCTATCAACCGGCCATTGGCGTACACATCCACCGGATCGCCTGCTAGCTTGTCGAGAGTGATGACCACTTCACGTCGTAAGCGAAGTACGTCTTCGAGCGGCATCCGGGTTCGTCCTAGCTCGATCTTGAGATCGAGCGAAACATCGCGGACCAGCTCCAGTGTGGCCGCATCTTCATTCGCCGAGCTTCCACCGAAGGACTCCAGGCGGAAGGGCTGGACGCCGGCGGGTAGCTCATCAGCAGGGTCGGTGATCGAGGCAATCGCTTCCTGAGCCTTGTTCAGGAGCAGCTCAACGTCGTTTGTTGAGCCTGAAGCGAACGGTGCCGACGCGTCGGGCGGTGTCGCCGTTGCTACGGACGCTGCTTCTGCTGACGGAGCACCGCCTGCCATCAGGGCTTCAATCTCATCTTGCCCCATGCCCGCTTCCTCATCCGCGGCAGGCGGATCGGGTTCGGGTGCCCCCTTACCCGAGGCGGCTAAGAGAGCTTCGATATCGTCTTGGTTGATTTGTTCCGTTTCGTCCGACATGACACCAGGCCTTCCTAGCCGCTATTGGTGAGGGGATATCCACAAAGAAATGATGGCAGTGCTATCGCTCAACGAAATTGATCTTCGTGAAAACGACTTCGCGAAGCAGCGGCTTGCCGAGCGTGCGGTTGGTCTTCTCAAGAATCTGTCGTTTGATCAACCCCAGACCTGCACTCGACAGGTCCGAGATTTTTGCTCCATGCATCGTCATTACGATTTGTTCCCCGATACGGCTACGATTTTTCTCGAATAGAGCCATGAAATCGGCCTCCTCATCAAGCAAAACAACTCCAAAGAGCATGAAGTCAATGTTAAGGGTTTTGTCAGAATCCGGATCGAATCGGGTGATGTTGAAGGGACCAAGTTCAACTTCGCTTGTCTCTTCCCCTTCATCGACCACGACCGTGTCCTTAGAGATGTCGTCTTCAAACTCCACTCCCTCGGCCGCACGTGCCAAGTCGCGCGCGAGCGTCTCCGTTTCTTGGGCAGAGGGGAGAAGCATCGAAGCGGCGACCAGTTGCACAATGACCAAGACGGCAACGAAAGCGACCGCCTTGACAAGGCCCATGATTCCAAGGCCGGCCGGCTTGGTTGTTTCTTCTTCTTTTTGTTTTTCTGCCATGATTCAATCTCTGGCGTAAAACGCCGCTAGCTTTTTAGGTAAGAAAATACGGGTTAGGGAGGGGATCTAAAATCAATTGACGGCTTCATCCCACATGAGCACCTCAACACGCGCGTTGCGGCGTCGGTTATCAATTTTTATTCCTTCGTCGAGTGGTTCGTAGGCTCCGGCGGATCCGAGGCGAATTCGCTTGGCACTGATTCCTTGTTCTACGAGAAATTGCATCGTTACTCGGCATCGTTCGTAAGCAAGTTGCCAGTGGTCGCTATCTTGGACGGGCTTTTTGGATGTGTGTCCCCGAACTTCGATTTTCTGTGGTTTTCCCGCGACTTGTGCCGCGATTTCTTTGAGTCTTGATTTTGCCTCTTCATTCAGCATGGCGGTGTCTTCTTCAAAGAAGATAACGCCACCGACGGTGGTATCCTGTCCTGGCCGGATGGTTCTTACTAAGTTATCTTCGCCGCTAACGGATTTGACTTTGTTGCCGCCTCGCATAATATCTTTTCGCTTGGCACGCCCCATGCTGGCGATCGACTGCATCATCGAGTTACGGGGCGGCGATTGCCCCGGAATCATCGATGCCATCGATGCCTCATGTCCAAATTGTTGCCGCATTGATTCAAGCATTGCCTGAAACTTCTCGTCATCTTTCATCTCGCTCATCGACACCAACATGATGAAGAAAGTGAGCAACAGCGACATCATGTCGCCAAAGGTCACGACCCATTCAGGGATTCCCGGTTCTGGTTCTTCTTCAATAGCCATTTTTCTACATCATGCCCTTCAGCGATTTTGGCAACGATTCGGGGTAGTTCGGTTTCTTGGGGCCGCTGGATACTTCCCACCTCATTCAAGAAAAGTCCTTACGCTGCCTCATCCTTTGCTCGTAGCTTAGGCGGAACGAAGCAGCTCAGTTTTTGGGCGATGACCCGAGGGTTCTCGCCCGATTGAATCGCCATCACACCACGGACAACAATTTCCATCGATAACAATTCTTGTTTATTGGTAAAGCCAAGTTTCTCCGCAAACGGGAGAAAAAAGACGTTCGAGGCGATAGCTCCATACATGGTCGTTAACAACGCCACTGCCATGCCCGCACCAATCTTCGACGGATCGCTCATGTCGCCCAACATAATGACGAGCCCCATCAGTGTACCGATCATCCCAAAAGCAGGCGCAAAACGGCCCATGCAATTCATCAGTCCTTTGCCATCATTGTGTCGTGTTGCTACGGCGTCCATTTCCGTGCGCATGATGTCTTCCATCACTTCGGGGCGTGTGCCATCGATCGCCATTTGGATACCAAGCTTGATAAAATCGTTTTCAACCTCTTTGACTTGCCCTTCGAGAGCAAGCAAACCATCGCGTCGTGCGGTTTCGGCCAGCTTGACAATTTGTTCGATGATTTCCGAGACCGGCTCAACCTTCCAAAACAGCACCTTGAGGCTCACTCCGAAGACGCTTAGGAAGTTAGGTAGGGGATAGGAAATCAAAGTTGCCGCAATACACCCCCCCACCACGACCATGATTGAGGGCGCATCGAAGAACGCGACCAAGCTCCCCCCTCCAATTAAAATGGCGGAGACAATCAGCCCCAACGCGATAACAAGGCCGGCGGCGGTCGCGATGTCCATAGTGAGTAAAGTGCGTAAGTAGCGGCGCTTAAAATAGGATAATTCAGCAGCCCCTGGCGGAAGCCTGGGGCCTCTGGTGCTTTCCCAAGACTTCCGTCAGGGGTTAGCTACGATTTTTTCTATCGTTTCCTGGGATTCTTCTGTCCCGTCGGCATCAGTTGTTTCGTTTGGTGATACTCAACCGTCTCGCGGAGCACCTCTTCGGGCGATTCTTTGACGACGATTCGATCTCCGGTTGTAAGGGTTATAAAAGTATCTGGTCGGGCCTCGACGTACTTTATCAGCTCTGCGTTGAGCAGAAACGGTTCGTCACTGATACGCGTTAGTCGGATCATCCGGTAGGATTCCTACGATCATATGTCTGGCAGTGCGTTGCGCACCCAGGGCTTGCGGAAACGTAGCTTACGCTGACGGCGATTTAGATCGATTTCCCCTCTTTTAAGCTTTATCGGTTGAGGGCGAGCAGCTCGTCGAGCAGCTCTTGGGCAGCCGAAATCACCCGTGAGCCAGCTTGATATTGCGTCTGGGCTAAAATCATTTCGATCAAGTCCCGTCCAATATCGGTGTTCGAAAGTTCCACAGCACCTGCTGTAAGGGCTCCTAAGCCATTTTCGTTTGGTCTGCCTAATTGGGCTTCCCCTGAGTTCACACTCGCTGAAAATAGGCTGTCACCAACCTGTTGCAAACCTTGGTTATTGGCGAACCGGGCCATAACGACTTGGCCCAGAGTTCGTTGGGTGCCGTTGGAGAATTGTCCTTGAATAAGGCCACTCTCGGTAATAATGAAGTCGGTCAGCACCCCAGGCGGAAAACCATCTTGGCTCGTCATGTTGAAGCTACTGGTCGGTTCGCCTAGAGCGTTTGTCTCAGCAAGCGAAGTAACACTAGAAAAATCCAAGTCGATTTCTAGCGGCGATTCACTCGCCGTTCGTTCTCGAAGGACGCTAATTCTTGCACTAGGGGCACTGACAAGATCCCCACGACTATCAAAAACCATCACGCCGTTACCAACCACAATGGATTGATCCGGCGAGGTGGGCTCGCTGTCACCACTGCTGGCATACCATCGGTAAGTTGTACTATTGCTATCGCTCGATTCAAGAACGGTCGTTATTCGTACCGCAAGAGGCGAGCCTAAGGAGTCGTAAACCAAGAACTCGGTTGTCGTACCCGGGCCATTGGCGGCTTGTGTTTCGGAGAAAATCACATCCACCGTCTCCGTGACAGAGGACCCCGTTGGTAGCAACTTAAAAGCGCTCAAAGGGATATCAATCGAGTTTTGTTCACCAAAATTACTGGTGATTTTGAGTACGCCATCAGAAATTTCGATAACTCCGCCACCGTCCGGTAAAGGAATATCATTCACATTAGAAGTGTTTTGTAATCCGAGCGAATCGGTCATAAAGTCAACCAAGTTCTGTACGGTCGTTGTCGCCGTTATCTCAAGCTCTTTAGCTTCGAGGTCCGATCCGCCCTGTTCTCCCGAGAATGTTAGGGTTCCTGCTTCAAAGAGGTTTTCATAAGTGTTTCCATTCCGGGCTTGTACATCGACTAAGAAGGTGCCTGTGCCGGCGCGCGGACCGTCAAAATCCAACTCGGTGGTGGAAAGAGAAGTACTGGGGGTTTTGTCGATATAGCTGTCCATGGCTGAGGTAGGAACCTCGTCAACCAAAAAGAAGTTGGAGGTATTCCCTGACGCGTTACGATAAATCCGAAGCGTATTGAATTGAGGATCGGCAGGTGCTGAGAGGGTGCTCAAATCGAGACGAATGCTACTAATGTCATCGTTCACCGCGTAGGTACCGATTGGGGCCGAAGGACGTGTCTCCCTGCCTGTGGAAGAATCGTAGTAGGTGACGTAATAGGTGTAAGTGCCATTGTCGATCGCATTAGCATCGATCGCCTGGTTGCCAACGAGTGCGGCGTCGGTGACGACATCCGTAATAGGATCAGCCGAAGCGATCGCCGGAGTCGCTACCCGAAAAAAGTCCGTCCCGTCCGCTTCGGTTCGGTAGATGGCATAATTGGCCCAAGGGGCGCCGATCCCTGTGTCCAAACCGCTGAGAACAATTTCTTCATTCGCCGACGCAACCGTCACGGAGAACTCCGTCGAAGCCGAGCTTTCGGTGCCGTTCGCATCCAAAAGAGTGACGCGGTAATTGTAGACACCCGTGGATAAACCCGTCGCTCCCCCCGTCAGGTTGACAGCAGCCGTTGCAGGTGCCGGTGCACTACGAATGACTGCCGAAGTGGTATCAAAGGCTGCGTCATCCGGGAACTCAACCGCGGAATCCCCCAGGACTTCAGACGAAACAATTGCCGGCTGCGTTGCAATCTGAATCGTTGGGTTCAGAACTCCCGAAAATTGTGCCGTTCCTGTTTCTTGTGCCACCCGTTCAGCACCTAGGGGAATCGTAATTGGTGCAACCTGAGCTGTTTGCAATTCAAACCGATCATTGACTCCGTAACCGAGCAGCTTGTTACCCGAAGCG
>JAJRUA010000097.1 GCA_024278035.1 Planctomycetota bacterium
ACATTTTTGCCAGCAAGCTGGATACGAGCGCGAAAGACTTTTTCTTCCGGATCGGCAACAGCTATTTCCCCTGACCGAGCTGCCCTGACTTGGCGACGACGTATTTCTAAGTCGCGAACACACGACTCAGGAACGTTCACGACGAGGCGGAGTCGATCGTTTTCAACGATTTCAAAAACGATGGTGTTGGAACTAACCGACTCACCCACTTCGACAAGTCGCTTGACGATGGTTCCCGCGATGGGTGAGGTAATCGTCGCATCTTCTAGATTCTTAAAAGCAACTTCTTGCTGAGCTTTCATCAGGGCCATCTGAGTGAGGTCGGCTTGAAAGTCGGCCTCTGAGATCGCGTCGGGACTTCGTTCTCGTAGACGACGGCTTCGCTCCATGTCGGAGACAGCAAGCTCAAAGTTAGCAACCGCTTCGCCCTGGCGAGCACGGAGAACGCGATCATCAAGGCGAGCGAGCAATTGCCCCGCTTCGACTCGGTCGCCATCATCTAGGGGTTGGCCCGACGTGTTTTCCCCCAGTTCCGCAACACGACCACCGATCTCAAAGCCGAGGGAATAGTCTTCCCACGCTTGGATTTTGCCACTGTGGCGTAGCGTCACATCACACCATTTTGGCTCCATGCGATCGACATAAACGAGCGACTTCGGCTCGGCGATCACTGGCACCGAAGCCATTTTCTCCGAGTCGGCAAAGACCGAGACCGTGTCGTTCGAGCGACTCACCCACCACATCACGCCACACGCACCCAGCGTAAGCAGCACGAGAAACCCGTAGTGGCCGATCTTTAGCATCCAATGTGTCATGTCGCGTCTGCTTTCTGCCCTTATTCTGGAATCCCTTATTCTAAGTCGCCTAGCCGTTGCCAGCAACGCCGGGCCTGTAACGCTCAAGAGAACTGCAAAGTCGCTTTCCCTAGAAACGAAGTCTGAGAGTGGGGCTAATTTTTTCGCCCCCACAGCGTAGACTAAGGGGCAGAACTCAAGCCTTTCCGTAACTGATAGCTCACCAATATGCCTGACTCTCCTCCGTCCGACGATTCGTTCGAGGTCCGTATCGCCCAGCGGGTAACACGGCTTCCCCCCTACTTGTTTGGTCAGATCAACAAAATGATCTACGACAAACGGGTCGCGGGGGATGACGTGATCGAGCTGGGCATGGGCAATCCGAGCGACCCGCCGCAAGAGGCGGTCATCCAGAAACTGGTCGAGGCGGCCCGTGATCCGCGTAGCCATCGGTACAGCAAATCCAACGGCATCCCTAACCTTCGGCGCGAAGTCGCATCAAAATACCTCAAGAAATATGGCGTGAGGCTCGATCCAGACGCCGAGGTCATTACGTGCCTAGGCTCCAAAGAAGGGTTCAGCCACATGTGCCTCGCCCTGATGGGCCCTGGCGATACGGCCATCGTGCCGACGCCCTATTTTCCGGTTCACGTCTATGCGGTGGCACTCGCCAGTGGCAACGTGATTCAATTGCCCGTGACCGATTCCGATCTGTTTCTGTCGGAGATCGCGCGTACTTGTGAAACGCTCTACCCGAAACCGAAGTTACTGCTACTTTGCTATCCGCACAATCCATCGAGCGTGGTGGTCGAACAATCGTTTTATGACGAAGTGGTAAAGATCGCCAAGCGTTACAACTTGATGGTGATTAGCGATTTTGCCTATGCCGACGTGGCGTTCGACGATTACCAGCCCCCCAGCTTCTTGGCATCGCCTGGTGCGATCGACGTAGGGGTCGAGTTCACCACGATGAGCAAGGGCTACAACATGGCCGGCTGGCGGGTCGGTTTCTGTAGTGGCAATCGTGAGATGATCCAAGCGCTGGCGACCATCAAAGGTTACTACGACTACGGTCTTTTTCAAGCGATCCAGGTAGCCGCGATCGTCGCCCTGCGCGACACACAGGCATCGGTCGAGGAGCAATCGAAAATCTATCAAAGCCGTCGTGATGCGCTGTGCGATGCTTTGGTGCGTAGGGGCTGGGAAGATGCTCGTCCGAAGGCCGGCATGTTCGTTTGGCAACCAATCCCTGAGCCATGGCGCAGCCGCATGAGTACCATGGACTTTGCGATGCTACTGCTCAAAAAGGGGAACGTCGCGGTGAGCCCCGGCAGTGGTTTCGGACCTGCCGGTGAAGGGTTTTTAAGGATGAGTCTCGTTGAAAACGAAGAGCGTCTGAGGCAAGCCGTTCGGCAGATTCGAGCCTGCCTCAAAGAAGCGGAGCAAGATTTTCCCTTGAACCCGTGAGGATTTTAGGGCTCTACGAGGGTTGGCCCCGATTGGCAGGTTCCGAGCGAGGTGGTCCAATCGGGTTCTATGCCAAGCCAATCACCAACACTTGCCGAGCCGCCTGTCTCTGATGCGGAGGCGCTCGAGATGGTCACCGAACTACTAGCGATCCCCGGCCCGAGTGGGCAGGAAGGGGCCGTGATGGAGTACCTTGCAGCGAAGCTTGGCAAGGAAGGAGAAGCTCAGCCGCTCAAGTTCGATCGGGCCCACCAGCGGAGCGCACTAGGCGGGACGGTCGGCAACGCCACGCTTCAGCTTAAAGCCACAACCCAGCTTAAAGGAGGTCGCCGTACGCCACGAAGGTTGTTCGTCGCCCATACCGATACGGTCCCCATTTGTGTCGGGAGCCGACCCAAACGAATCGGTAAGGAAATCGCCTCAGTAGATCCGACCACCGGCCTCGGGGCGGACAACCGTGCCGGGGTTGCCGTTCTGCTCACCACCGTGATTGGCTTGCTACGGTCCGGCATCGACCACGGACCGCTGACTTTTTTATGGACGGTCCAAGAAGAGGTCGGCCTGCATGGTGCCCGGCACGTTTCCTTAGGAGCCTTGGGGAAACCTAAACAAGTGTTTAACTTCGACGGCAAGTCGCCTTCCCGGCTCACGATCGGAGCGACGGGCGGCTACCGCATTGGAATCACGATCCGCGGCCATGCAAGCCACGCCGGCAACGCTCCGGAGCAGGGCGTGAGCGCCATCGCCATTGCGTCGCTAGCGATTGCCGACCTCGTAGAAAACGGTTGGCACGGCCCAATTGAAAAGAAGGGCAAGCAGGGGACCAGCAACATCGGCGTCTTTGAGGGCGGAGCCGCAACGAATGTCGTGGCCGATCGGGTCCTGGTTCGTGCCGAGGCCCGAAGCCATGATCCCGTGTTCCGAAAACGAATTGTCCGAGAAATCGAACGAGCCTTTGTGAAAGCGGCTAAACGGATTAAGAGCGCTGACGGAAAACGGGGCGAAGTGGAGTTCGCCAGCCAACTTGACTACGAATCGTTCCTTTTGCCTAAGAGCGACCCGTCGGTTGCGGCGGCTGCCGGCGCGGTTCGTGCCTGTGGCCTTGAGCCCGAGTTGGTCATCGCCAATGGGGGGCTCGACGCGAACTGGCTTACGGCCCGCGGCGTGCCGACTGTTTCGCTCGGTTGTGGGCAGCGGAACATTCATACCGTGGCTGAGCGGCTTGATATAGCAGAGTTTCAGATTGCGCGGCGAGTTGCTTGGCGATTGGCAACCTGCTGCTAGAGATCGGATGGGGATGACGCCCGCCGCTTGCCGTTTTCGTATCTTCTCAACCGCTAGCAGTCCTCCGGTTGGTTGGTTGCTTGCATATAAGAGTCGTTCATCCACCCGAGAGCTACTGCAAGAGATCGAGAGCCTTCTGTCCTCGGCGGGGGATTTGACTCCGGAGGCGGAGTTGGCTGTCGAGAAGTTGTTGAACGTCGTCGAACGTCGTCGAAGCCCTCTGCTTACTTCATATATGGCTAAAGTTTACGGCAAAAGGACTTGGCAATTCGCCTGCCCCAAACAGGGGAGGGAGAGCTGCAAAGTCGAAGTTAGGGTTGCAGCCGCAGGCGGAAGCCGTGGCCCTTTCACAGGAAATAGTGGGTGGTCGCCCATTTCCGCGGCTTCCGCCTGCGGCTAGGACGACTCAACATCGAATTTGCGGCTCTCCTGCCGTAACAGGGGACCAATGTGAATCGCCGTACCAACGCTGGCCGGCCGATCGTCTAGGATATTTCGCATGACACCCGAACAATTCCGAGCCGCTCATCCGGACCTTTTTTACCTGTCGATCGACGATCCAAGGTCGCTGGAGAATTATTTGCGCAGACTTGGGGTGCTTGCCGAGGGAGAGCGGGTTGACTCGCTCACTGTGGCAGGCGAGGGAAATATGAACCGGACGCTTCGTATAGAAATTGCGGACAAAAACAATCGGCAACGTTCGCTCATCGTTAAACAATCGCATCCTTGGGTGGAGCGCTACCCGGAGATCGCCGCACCGTGGGACCGAGTGCTTGGCGAAGCGAAATTTTATGGGCTTACGTCGGCTAGCAAGAAAATTGCCTCGCGAATGCCCCGGCTTGTTGAGGTTGATCCCGAAGCTCGGGTCTTAGTGCTTGAAGATCGGGGCGATCGGGGCGACTACGCTTCGCTTTATCGGGGAGAGCAGCTCACTTCGCTCGAAGCGGAGACGATCGCCGATTGGCTCTCCGATCTCCATGCGACCACGTTTCCCGCCCAATTCCACGAGGGCTTGGCTGATCGGGGGATGCGTGAACTGAATCATGAACATCTGTTTCGTTTTCCGCTCGATCCAAGCAATGGCCTTGACTTGGATACTATCACCCTGGGCCTTGCCGACGAAGCGCGTCGCCTTGCAAATGATAAGACGTACGTCGTGCGGGTGGCGGCGCTTGGCGCGACGTATCTCCAGGGGCCCCAGTCGGGCGATGTGCTACTGCACGGTGATTTTTTTCCCGGAAGCTGGCTCCGTACGGATAGCGGACCGATGGTGATCGATCCTGAGTTCGCCTTTTTTGGCCCGGCGGAGTTTGATTTCGGCGTGCTGCTGGGGCATCTCTACCTAGCGAGCCAAGAATCGTCTGTCCACGAAATGGTTCTCAACACCTACCGACCGTCGGCAAGTTTTGACTGGCACCTTACGCTCGGTTTTTGTGCGGCGGAGATCATGCGTCGGCTGATTGGTGTCGCTCAATTGCCCCTCACTTTGGGTCTCAAGGAAAAACAACGCTTGCTAGCTCTATCGCACCAACTCATCACTTCAAGCACACCGTTGCAGACGCCCGACCTCCAGGGAGTCGCGTTGATCGAACGGAAGAATAGTGCGAGCCAACACGACAAAGTGGGGTAACCCAACCGATGGGGACTCCGCCCCTCTGTCGGCGTGGGAACCTCCGGGGGCTTACGCCGCCCGGCTCGCCTGCGAAACTCTTTTTTACTCGACCGCGATGCGACGCATGGAACTTGTTCGGCTCACCACGCACGACTTGGACGGTGAGCGGGGCGTTGTCACTATTCGACAAGGCAAGAACAAAAAAGACCGCGTCATCCCTATCGGAAAACGGGCTCTTGTTTGGATCTCCAAATATCTTATCAAAGTTCGGCCTGAGTTCGTTGTCGATTTCGGCAACCCATCGCTCTTCCTCACTTCGCGTGGCAATCAGTTTTCGCTTTCAAGCATGACCAAGCTCGTTCGCCAGTACGTCGAAAGTGCGGCGACACGGA
>JAJRUA010000098.1 GCA_024278035.1 Planctomycetota bacterium
GGTCGTAGGCCGCGCAATAAGCCTCTTTTGGCCGGCCAGGATAGATGCCCGCTAAGGGCAGCAAGGTCATCATACCGCAACACGTCTCGGCGCCGGTCCAGATTCTTTGGGGCGGCAGCGCACGGTTCGGGTCGCGCTCGCCGAGAATCCAACGCGCGGCTAGGCGAAACTCTTCGTGTCCCTCTTGCAGCAGGGGCTCGTACTCCGGGTGCGTGGCGAGACACGCGTGGTGGTCAAAGGCAAGGTAACTTGTTGCCAAATCCTTAGCGGTGAAGAGCTGATTCTCTTGAAGCGAACGGCGCAATGTGTCCATGAGGACTATCTTGTGCCGTGTGTCGTCTGTTGCCGTGCCGGCAGGGGCCGACTGAGTCCACGGCCCGTAGGGTGCCACAGCAGGACGCAGTTTTTCATAGCTCAACAAAGGGAGCCTCTCGGCAAGGTCCGCCAGATCGCCTGGCAAGATTCGCCGCTCGTCAGGCCAATTTCGCAGGTTGGGCATCACCTGAGCCGCTCGCTTATTTTCATCGAACTCAAGCGGCCCGCCCATCGCGTCGCCGAGGACCGAACCGACGAGCATCCCGTGGATTCGCTGAGCGAGTTGCGAGCCTGAGGGATCGTCGGCAGCCTCAGCAGGACGCGCCTGCCCGGCTGAGTAAACCGTGGCGGCACACGAAAGGCCGGTTACCAAAAATCGGCGGCGTGAGAGAGAGTTCATGCCCCACTTGTAACCAATTTTAGGGCGAAAAGGAACGGAACCACAGATACCACGGTTGAGGGGCCCATCCTATCGGTACCTAAGAAACCCCGTCGGTACCTAGGTAGGAAACAGAGTCCCGCAGCCGTCATGCCGAGCACCAGCAATGCGGTTGGCTCGGGCACGGTGGCGGAAAAAGTGGACGACTCGCCGAAACGGTTGACCCAAACGGTGTAGTCACCAGCGTCAATTTCGCCACTACTGTCTCCATCCGCCGCGAGATTAGTCGTCGATCCAAACGAATCTCGCCAAACGGTGTAGTCCGCCGCATCCACGATGGCGTTGCCGTTGTAATCGCCAACGACGCCGATTGGCGGGATAACGCTGATGGTTGCCGAGTAGTTGGCCTCACCGTTATTGACGAAGGCGAAATCTCCGGTTGGGCCAAAGTCGATGGCTCGCCAGAAAATTTCGAGTGTGTAATCACCCAGCGCGAGCCCCGAGGCGACATCCACGATCCCCGTACCGGCAGTGGCCGTCCATTTATCAACGCCAGCCGAGGGGTTGGAATCGAAACCGTAGGCTTGCGCATTGGGGGTAAGCGCGTTGGGGACATCGAAAACTTTCCAAAGGAGAACCACCTCGTCGGCCCCTTCCGCCACGCCTCCACCGGGAGCCGTCTTCACATCGCCCCCCATCAGCAAAGGATCGCCGGGACCGATCGTAAAGGTTTGGCCCGCAAACGCATCCAGGGGGGCGACATCGTTATCAACGTCGTAGAAGGTTCCGTCGATCGAAACAAACGCATCGAAAGCCGACAAAGCCGCCTCGGCCCGGGGGGCCCAAGTGGCAATGAGAGCCGTAAAAAGCAGGGCCGTAAAGAAAGGGGTTTTTTTCATTATGAGTTGCTGTCGGGTGTTTGGCATGAGTGCTCTGATATAAGGGGAATAAGGCGCGCTGCCCTCGGGATTGGTATCAAAAAACACAAAAACACCGGTTTCTGAGAGGAAAGGCGAGCCGCCAGCGTCAGCGACCGGAGTCATAGCGGAGGTATTCAACTCCGATCGCTTACGCTCGCGGCTCGCCTACTCGCTTAAATCGCCAGGTTTTTCTAAGTTGCGGCCCGTCCCACATCCTGTTAGACTCTCGGGCTATTCACTTCCCCCTCTTGGAAGGCGGACCCCGGTGTCGGGGTACTGCTCATCCCAAGGATTCCTTTAACCCTCTGGCGGCCCCCTTTTCTCGTCCGCCGCTGCCTGCCCTCTTCTGGGGCCGGCCACGCGACGTTTCTCTTGCCGCTGAATGGACCCGATTCTCTCTTATGGTCAACCGTAACCTGCTCCGTGAATACGATGTTACTGACGATGATCTGCTAGCCGTGATGGGAGAAGAGACTCCCGATGAAGCTGACTGGTTGGCTGGTGAAGACGTTTCGATCAACCAGATCGTCGAAGGAAAAATTATCCGTGTCGATGAAGAGTTTGTCATCGTCGATGTCGGCTACAAGAGCGAAGGCATGGTCGCCCGTGCTGAGTGGGAACCAGAGATCGAGGAAGATCCGTACGCTTGGGCGGACGAGGGAGAGACGAAAGAAGAACCGGCTGAGCCTGCTGAGCCTCTACCGACCGAGCCCCCCCCCGAGGTGGGCGACACGGTCCGCGTGCTGGTCGAGAACGTCGAAGATGTCACCGGCCGCCACGACGAACGGGGCATGTTGGTTCTCTCCAAGCGCAAAGCGGAGAAGATCGAACAGTGGATGGCTGTCATGGAGAAGGTCCATGAGGGCGACGTCGTCAGCGGCAAGGTGATCCGCAAGATCAAGGGGGGACTGCTGGTCGATATCGGCGTGAACGTCTTCTTGCCAGCGAGCCAAGTCGATATCCGCCGTCCGCACGATATTGGCGAGTACCTCGACAAAGAGATCCAGTGCATGGTTCTCAAGATCGACGACGAACGCCGCAACATTGTGGTCAGCCGTCGTAGCCTGATCGAACAAGAGCGGGCTGAAAAGAAGGCCGAGTTGCTTAAGGTTCTTTCGGTGGGTGACCTTCGCACAGGCATTGTTAAAAACATCGCGGACTTCGGCGCGTTTGTCGATCTGGGCGGCATCGATGGCTTGCTGCACATCACCGATATGAGCTGGGGCCGTATCTCGCACCCGAGCGAAATGGTGAAGATCGAGGACGAGCTCGAAGTGATGGTCCTCCA
>JAJRUA010000099.1 GCA_024278035.1 Planctomycetota bacterium
CCAGCGCGGACTGGAACTGCACGCTTGGTTCAACCCCTACCGCGCTTCGCATCCAAGCGGAAAAAGCGAACCGTCCGCCGACCATGTCAGTAAGAGGCACCCCGATCTGGTTCGGACCTACGGCAAGTACATGTGGCTCGACCCGGGAGAGGAGGGCGCCGTCCAGCATTCGATCCGTGTGGTGACCGATGTGGTCCGTCGTTACGACGTGGATGGCGTTCATTTTGACGATTATTTTTACCCTTATCCGATAACGGAAAACAGCGCCGAAGTACCCTTTCCCGATGCTGCAAGTTGGAAAAAATACTGCGATGCGACGCCTGAAGCCGATCGTCTCAGTCGAGACGACTGGCGGCGCGATAATGTCAACCGATTTATCAAACGAATCGGCGAAGCAGTCCATGAAGTCGATCCGCAGGTCCGTTATGGCGTGAGTCCCTTCGGCATATGGCGTCCCGGCACGCCGAAGACGATCCAAGGTTTTGACCCCTATGCCAAACTGTACGCCGACTCACGGCTTTGGCTACAAGAAGGGTGGGTCGATTATTTTACGCCGCAGCTTTATTGGCCCATCGATCAGAAACCTCAAAGCTTTACGACCTTGCTCTCTTGGTGGCAGCAGCAGAACGCGCACGATCGCCATCTGTGGCCAGGACTCTATACGTCGAAGACCGGTTTCGATAAGCCACTGCCGGTGCAGGAGATCGTCGATCAAGTCATTGCAGCGCGCGAACACATTGGCGTGACCGGTCATGTACATTTCAGCATGAAGGCCCTTTCGCTCAATTACCACGGAATCGCTGACCGTTTGCGAGAAACCTACGCCGAGCCGGCGCTTGTGCCCGCAACGCCTTGGCTGGCGGGTGACACCCCCCCACCCGCTTCGCCGACCGTGGTGCCAGCGAAGGGAACGACCAACTCTTTCCGCCTTTCCTTGCCAAACAACGAGTCGCCGCGCTTATGGGTCGTTCAAAAACGTTGTGGTGACCAGTGGAGCACCGCAATCCTTAGCGGCGAAATGGCCGGTGTGACCGTTCGGCCCAATGCCGAAGGGATTGCTCCCAATCGGCTGGCGGTTAGTGCCGTCGATCGACTGGGTCGCCAAAGTGAGCCGACAGTGATTCCGGTAGAATGAACCACAGAAATCTAAACCGCTAATGAACGCCGATAAACGCTAATGCTCTGCGTTCGACTCTCCCTTCCTATTCTTGTTGGCGTTCATTAGCACGTATTAGCGGTCTGTTTTTTCTTGTTGTATTCTTTCCCTGAGGCTGTGGTGACACAAGATACTGTCCCTTCTGATGAACAGGCTCCTTCCAAGAGCAGCCGCTGGGCCGCTTGGAGCTGGATTCCTACGCTCTATTTTGCGGAGGGGTTGCCTCTGATCGTCGTGATGTCGGTCTCGACGGTCATGTACAAGGAGCTTGGGATCTCGAATGCTCAGCTCGCCCTCTACACGAGCTTGCTCTATCTCCCTTGGACGATCAAACCACTTTGGAGTCCTCTGGTCGACCTCTATGGAACCCAGCGGCTTTGGATCATTGCGACCCAAGTACTTATTACGGTGGCACTTTTTGGCGTGGCGATGATGGCACCTACTGCTGGTTTTTTCATTACGACCCTCGCCTTCTTGTGGATCATGGCAATCGGCTCGGCCACACACGACATCGCTGCCGACGGTTTTTACATGACGAGTATGTCACAGAAGGATCAAGCGTGGTTCATTGGCATTCGCAGCTCGTTCTATCGTCTAGCCGTGATTGCAGGCTCAGGAATACTCGTTATGTTGGCGGGGCACCTTGGCGAAGAAAAAGCCGATGGAGCTGTTTGGATGCCGAAGGGCGATGCCTGGTCATGGGCCTTCTTGGTCACGGCAGGACTGTACGGTCTCTTCGCCATTTATCATCTCTTCGTTCTCCCTCGTCCTGCCACACCTGAGCGTGCCTTCGATCGTTCGTTGCGGAGAGTCGGAGCTGACTTTGCTGAAGTTTTCGCTTCGTTCTTTCGCAAGACCCATGTCTGGTGGGCAGTGGCTTATATCTTGCTGTACCGATTCTCTGAGGCACAGCTTGCGAAGATGAAGGCGCCTTTCTTAATTGACCCGGTAGAGGAAGGAGGGCTTGGGCTTACGACAGTGAAGTTAGGGTTGCTTGATGGAACGATTGGCATCTCGTTGCTCACGCTAGCAGGAATCGTCGGCGGAATGATCCTTGCTCGCGATGGCCTTAGGAAATGGATATTTCCGATGGCTTTAGCAATCAATCTGCCAAACGCCGCCTACGCCTATCTTGCCTTCGCCCAACCGACCAGCGAATGGGCCATCGGCGCCGTTATTGCAATTGAACAGATAGGCTACGGCCTTGGGTTCGCCGGATACTTGCTTTACATGCTCTATTTCTCTCGCGGCGAACACCAAACGGCCCACTACGCCATCTGCACAGGGTTCATGGCCCTCGGAATGATGATCCCCGGTATGTTCTGTGGTGCGATCCAAGAGAGTCTTGGCTACGATTGGTTTTTTGTCTGGGTTACCGTCGCAATGGCTCCGAGTCTGATTATTACGCTGCTACTGCCACTTCCCTCTGAAGATACCGCCAAAGAAACCTCCGCATGACAACTGCTACAAAAACACTTACGAAGCCGACCGTTCTCGCAGAGAAAATCGCACAGCTCCTGATGGTGCGTATCGGCTCGAACTTGCCGCCCATTTTGCGAGTCCACGAAGACGAGCAGCGGGTCGCGCATGCACTAGAAAAATGCCCTGTTGGTGGGTTACTGCTTTTCAATGGCGTTTGGCCCGAGGCGATGGCATCCCTCCAAGCATTGCAAGCTCAGAGCAAAGTGCCGCTGTTGGTGGCGTCGGATATCGAACGAGGGGTCGGCCAACAGGTGGCGGGGCTCACGCTCTTTCCGCATCAACGGGCGTTTGTTGATTTGCCAGATGCCGAAGAAGCTATCACCGAGTTCTGCGAAATCACGGCGCGCGAA
>JAJRUA010000011.1 GCA_024278035.1 Planctomycetota bacterium
CGATCTTTCGGTTCAGAATGAACTGGAGTTTTTCGATCGTCTCAAAGTCGTCTGGATCGCTGACGCAGACCTTGAGGCTCTCCCCATCTTCGCCGATCGGAATGACGGCGTTCTCTCGGGCAACCGACTCAGGGACCAGTTCGACCACCGCCGGCGGAATGGGCACGTCCTGGAGATTGATGAACTCAAAGCCTTGGATGTCGGCGTGTGCCTGCATCACTTGCTCAGCCGTAGCGTAATCGAGTTCAATCAGCACGTCCTGGGTCTTCGTGCCTTTTTTCTTGGCAATCCCCTCCGCTTCGGTCCACTGATCGGGACCAACGACCCCTTTTTCAATAAGGAACTTGCCTAGCTTGCTCATAAGGGGCCTAGATTGCTCATAGAGGGTGTTAGCTGCGGTGCGGAGAGGCCATGGTGCGGAGAGGCTATCGGAAATGGGCGTAAATCCTTGCCCTATCCAGAGTAAAGTGGGCTTAGCCGAGTGTCAAACCGCGCCGTTTGGGCAGTTTTTACCTCGCCGGGGATGGCGAGGCCATAGGCGGGCCATCCTGCCCCGGAATGGCGACCTGCCGAGCCGATTGCCTGAGCTTTCCGGCTGTCTCACGGAGCGTATCGGCCCCTTCGTAGAGTTCGGCCATTTCCAGTCCGTGGGCGAGCCGATCTAGCTCGAAAGCCGCTTTACGCAGACGGGATACGGGGGTGGGAGCGGGCCGGTGATGCTGGGAAGGCTGCCCCCGACGGATATCGGGGAAGCTTTGCGGAGGAGGGGCAAATCTTGTCGTGGACGTGCCCCAGGGCGAATGGGCCTGATGCGTACGCCTGAGGTCAAAATCCGGGCGATCGGGCCTCGGTTCATTCTTCGCGATATTACGTACCGCCTGCTGGAAATCCTGTGGCCCGGCCCAATGCGGTCCCCCCATTTGCTGACGCAATTCAGTCAAATCGTGAGCAATGGCATCCCCCTCCTCGGCATAAGCCGTCACCGCAAGCAACACGAGAACGATTGCCGAGAGTCTCTCGAATAAACGCATGGTCGTGATCTCCGTTTTAGAGGAAAGTATTTGTCTCAGCCGCAGGCGGAAGCCGGCGGTCGAGCAGGGCCGAGGTACCTGGCGGCTTGGGGGACGCGCCGTAAAACATTATTCTTCGTCTCCGCTTTCCCCCGAGGCCCCTAGTTGAATCTGCGCTTCGATCCAGTCGAGCTGGACTTGGTCGATTCGCTGGAGCGCTTCGTCGGGGTACGCGTGATGACGGTGCTGACGCTGGCGGCGACGCAGGGATGAGACTTCCTCTTCCAGTGCCGCGACCCAGTCAGGCATGTCGAGGCCCGACCCCGAGGGGGTCTCTGCCAAATCGGCCGCTTCACGACGAATCGCGGCAAACGACTCGTCTGCTTCCTCGGAAGAATCGGCCATCGCGGGTTCTACGAGCGATCGGAGTCGGTCGATTACCAGGGGCCGGGTAAACCGCTCGCCGATTCGCTCAGCAATGCTCGCAAGCCTTATCCCATATTTTTCGCAAAGGGTATTGAAGGCGGCTTGGTGTTCGTCGGCCGCTTCGGCCGTTCGCTCAGCCACGGCACGCCGCCACAATTCAGCAGCGGCAGGGCGACCATTGCGAACAAGAATCTTGTGCGCCAAATAAACCGGCTTGAGGTTCCACGCAATGCGGTCGTAATTATTCTTCAGCCGCAAAAAATCCATCAAGCCGTGCAGAAGTTCTCCGTGGTCGGACTGGGTGGTCGTTGTGTTGTAGTCGCGGTACTCACGGTAGTTTTCAATGATGGATTCCAGGGCGATCGAAAGTTGCCGGACGGCCTCGTCAGTGGGGATGCCTGCGTCCAGCTCTTGAATCAATCGGGGACTCTCTTCGGAGTCTTTCACCGCCAGCATTTCAAGCCACTCATCCACACCTTGATGGAGGATGGCTCGCAGGTTGCCCAGTGTCAGAAAACGTTGCGTGAACAGGTCTTCACCGTAGCGCTGGACGAACTGGACGAACCGATCCCAATCACGCGACGAGTTGAGCCGTTCGACCGCGCTCAACCGCACCGTGTGGCTATGTTGCAACCAGTGTTCTAGTTGCGATTCGGTCAAGTCTTGTAGGGCCTGAACAAGCAATCCATCGGAATGGCGAACGATGTTCGGATCGGATGCAACTTCGCCGTCCGTCGGATCCCAACTATCGGCTGAGGCGACAAGGCAACGGACAACGGCTTCGTAGCCCGTATTGAAAAGGCGATCGTATTCAGTCACGGCCCCTGCTCCGACTGAATGCTCGATTTCCATCCGCTGAGCAACGTGCAAAAGTTGGCACGCTTCGCGTACCATTCCTAGGCGGGGGAGCCAACGAAGCAAGTCGGCGATCAAGCGGTGGAGCGAGAGGACGCGGACAATCTTGCGCGGGTCGCCTCCTTTGGCGAGCGGCAAGTAGAGCAACTCTTCACCAAGCAGGGCTTCGATCACTTGATCCCAGTGTTTGGCCACGCCTTTGGTGTCTCCTCGCAAGACCGCACCGAGGACACGCACCGCCGCACCACTTGCTCGGCTAGCCGACTGCTCGGACGAGTCGAGCGTCACGGCTCCCACCGCCGCACGAAGCAAGCGGGCAGCGTCAGCCATCTCGACGTACGTTGCGATTACCCCTTCGACAATGGCATCCTTAACCATCCGAAGGCGGTCGTACTCAACCATCGATTCATGGTCGCCTCCTGGCAAAGGAAGGCGATGCTTGTGAACCGCTTCGAGCAACTGGCCAAGCTGCACGCATCGCTCGATAGCCGCCCGTCGCCACGATTGGAGTCTCTCTTTGCGGTCGTCGGGGGTCGCACCTTGTACGCCCCAGGCACTGGCCGCGTGTTTCCACAATCGGGCGACCGTCTTCAGGAAAGCGAGGCGTGCCTCCAGCCGCTGGGCTTCTTCCTCGTATTCAAGGCGAGTTTCGTCATCCGAGGGCTCGTAGGTCGAAGACTCCATACCATCGTCCGTACTGTCCTCGAAAGTGACGCCTTCATAGGCGGCGTCAAACAGGCCGAGGTCATCGTCCTCTTCTTCCTCAAACTGCGAACCTTCGAAAGGGTGGGAGTCTCCCGACGATTCTTCCCCGTACTCGGCTCCTTCTTCGTCCCTACTGTCATCGAAGAGTTCTTCTTCCGTCAGGTCGTCGCCTAGCAAATCCTCCAGCGGATCGTCGGCGTCATGGTAGAACCCCAGTTCAAACCGAGGGGCCTCCCAGTACTCTTCTGCATTGGCTTCAAGATGATCGAAGAACTTGGCGACCAGCGGCCATTGGTCTTCGCCCGTTTCTAGGCCTTGCGATTCGACCATCGAGAGCCAACGATCGGCCAACGGGTGGAACGATGATTCTCCATCTTCGAGCGGCGTGATATCGACTTGGCAAAGCCATCGCATGAGCAGTGCCATCGACGCCACTACGTCTTCCTTCTCAAAAAGCGATTCGAGGACCAACTGAAACGCCTTGGGCGAATCGAACTGATCGACGAACATACCCCAAAAGCCAATGTCCCCCGCAGCCGAGCCCGCCTTGTGCCAGGCATTGAGCGCACCGGCGACAAGGTTCGTCGAAACTTCCACTTCCTTGGCAAGCAAATGTCGTACGCCCCCGACCATCGGAGTCGCAAACTGATCCCACCAAGTGGCTAACCTGGCGAGCGTCTCCGAGAAAACCTCTTCGTGAGACGAATCATCAATCGACGCCGCCTCGGTCCAAGCACGCGAACAAAGACCGAGCAATTGTTCCACGAGTTGGATGAGATCATCAACCCGATAGTCGTGGACGGTGTTCTCAATCGCCGGAAAGAGACTGAAGTTGCCACCAAAGCCGACCACATTCCATGGATCGACGAGCGCTCCGCACTGGATGCCACGTTCGATCAAATCCTCAATTTCGGTGAGTAAATCAGCCGTCTTTTCCAAATCATGGGCATCGATTGCCTGATGGCCCGCTGTGAGGCGACAGTAGATTTGACAAAGGATGCGGGCCGACGCGACGCGGACAACACGCGCTTCTTCTAAGGCCGCATCGGCTCGGCCCATGCGGGCGTAGACACGAGCCAAGTGAACTTGCTGCAACTGTTCCGCACGACGGCGTGCAATCTCATGGTTAAGAAACTGCCTAGCGCCCGCCAGCGGCTGTCGTTTTTGTTCAGCTTCCCGTCGCAATCGTTCTGCATGAGGCCCTGTGGCCCGTTCGAGCAATTGTTCGTAGAACCGATCACGGTAGGCAGCAATTTGTGGCAGTAGGGTTGAGAGCGTCTCCTCGCTGCTGTGGACGTTGGGCCCTGAGCCACTCACGCCCGACGCCATCAGGATCGTTCCTGCCAGGACGGCGGCGGCCTCAAAAATCAATTCTTCTCGGCTGTAACTCCCGTCCTCTTGACCGCTTGAGGCTTGGTTGATTCGCGCCATCAAGGCATTGAGAACAATGGGCTGCAAAACAAACCGGCGATAATTGCCACTCCCGTCCATATGGTCCGGATCCCATTGCCCGAAGTGATGGTTGGGCCGTTTATGTGCCGGGTGATCGAAGTCGTAGGCCCTGGGGTCGAGTGCCAACTCTTCGAGCAAATCCGGATCGAACCAAGCCGCCCGCAGCAGATCGTCGTCCACTTCACGAAGGATTTCGATCGCACGTGTTATAATTTCCGAAAAGGGACCATGCGCAACGCCTGCCGATTCAATGTAAAGCGGCAAGGGACGGAGCGACTCGTTACGGTAAGGCTCAATCTCTTGGTCCGTCTCCAACACGGCGATCGGTCGATAGCCGAGGTAGTCGTCAAACTTGTCTCGGACCTGATCGACCAAGCCTTCGGTATTCCAAGGCTTGCCATGCGCAAGGATTGCCTCGAACACTCTTCCAATGAAGAAGGGGCGCCAAAGTCGATCGTCGGATCGACTCCATAAAAGGTCACGATGAAAAGCGGTGTAGGTTTCGCGGAACTCTCTCGCAGCCTGGAGCACCGCTTCCGCCTGAGTCGCCTCGGCGAAAGCGCCCCCCTCGCCAGCCAGCTCCGTCAGTCGATCCGAAAGCCCATCGAGGAATTGATCGATGGCCAACTTGTCGGTCGGTTTCTCAGGGGTCTCCAAACTCGCGTAGATTGTGCTGATCGCCCTCAAGAACTTTCCGTCACTTACGCCAGACGAAAAGTTCAGGTAGCCGAGCACTTCTCGCTGAAGTTGTGCAAGAGATTCGGGCGGACCTTCCTGCCCCATCGGATCGGCTGAATCGGTCGGTTCGTTCGCTTGAGAGGACATGCAGAGGAAGGCCGGAGGAGGCAAATCAGAAACCGCAGCGGCCACTTCAGGCCTCACAGGCCCCACAACCGCAACCCGCAATGTAAAACCCTGTGGACCGAGGGTCTAGCCGCGACTAAAAGCTGTCGGCGGTTGAGCGGTCTGCTTTCAGCCTATAAACAGAAGTTTCTTGAGCGCTGACCGCGGATGGCCGACCGCCAGCGAGGCCACGGCATCGGCCTTCTTTTCCTGGGAAGAATGCAAACTCGAAACGATTCAATTACAATAAAAGGGCTTCGGCTGCCGTTGTTGCCCTCCTTTGATTCCCCGCCCTCCGATTCGCCCGCTATGGCTATCTCTGCTTCCTTTCGTTCACTTTCGATGCTCCGTCGGGCAATGCTTGCATTGCTTGCAGGGTTAATCGCCACGGCTTGTCAGGCGAACGCCGCCTCGCCCATTTCCCAAATGGCTGCCTCACAGGCAGGACTCACGCGGGCATGGTTTGGTCAAGTCGCACTCGATGTCTCACAGCACACCGTCACGGGCGCAGCGCTAAAAGAGGGACGGCTCTTCGTTCTCTCCAGCTCAGGTCAGCTCCAAGCTTTGGACGCCGAGACGGGCCAAACGCTTTGGAGCGAACGTGTCGGCAAGGTTGCACGGATTTCGTTGGGCCCTGTAGCGAAAGGCAACCTTGTCGCCGTAATCAACGGAACAACACTCTATCTACTCGATAGCACAACCGGAAATGAAATCAGCCGGCATAACTTCCGCAGTGCCCCCAGCGCCGCCCCGGCAATCGGCAAGGACTACGTTTACGTTCCGTTGACCAACGGGCATATGGAAGGGATACCGCTTAATTCCAAATCAAAAATCCGGTGGAACTACACTTCCTCGGGTCACACCCACGGAGCCCCAGCGATTGTCGCTGACCGAGTCCTCTGGGCCACGGACCGAGATTACCTGTACGGAGCCCTCGCCAAAGGAGGAGCGGCCTACCGTTTCCGAGCCTCGGGCCACCTCTTAACACCGGTTACTTCGATCGAAAACGAGGCCATTGTCGTGACCGAAGAAGGTTATCTCTACGCAATCAATGTGGAAAAGGGCCAGCAACGCTGGCGAGCGTCGGTTGGCGTTTCCGTGAATCATCCCGCCGTGACATTGCCTCCATCCGCCAAGCGTCCAAGGATTTTCGTCGGGACAGAGACTCCCTCACTCCACGCCTTCGACCCCGAGATGGGTGCGGAGCGCTGGGTCGCCCCAGGCGTCAACGGTTTTGTCGCCGCCTCGGCCGAGCGTGTCTACGGGGTAAGCCCCCGTGGCCAGCTATCAGTACTCAACGCTCAAACGGGCCGTGTGGTTGCCCACCTGCCAGGTGTTCAGGGCCTCGTGCCGCTTCCGAACAACGAGACCGACCGACTGTACTTCCTCTCCCCTTCAGGGTTCGTGCAATGCCTACATGAAACGGGGGCCAAAGAACCGTACTGGCACTTGGCCGCCGCCGAAGCGGGGGATGCCACGGGCGAAGCCGCTGCTGGCGAAGTGACCGACGAAGCCCCCTTCACGTCAACGGAAGAACCCTTCGCAGAAGAACCCGCTGAAGAAAAGCCGCCGGTAGAGGAAGAACCCGCCGACGATCCCTTCGGAGTCGATCCCTTCGACGATTCTTCTTCCGAAGACGATCCCCTGGACGAAGACGACCCGTTTGGCGGTTTTTAGAGCGGGTGGTCCGAATCATGGTGGACTACCGTCGTTCGGTTTAGCCCCAAAAAGATGGAACTACAAAAAAAGCCAGCCGCCCGATGCGCTTCCGTGCGCTGTGGCGGCTGGCATGAGCGTGAATCCGTTCACGCTTAGTTCGATTGTGGACACGAATAGGCGAGCGAGATGCGTTAGCTTCCCGATGGATGCCAAGAGCAGATGAGCCCTCCGCTATCGGCAGGCTTACGCCCACCGCTCGCCCATCTTGCTTGCCTTAGCGAGGCCCGATTGACGGTGGGTTGCACTGCAAAAAGTCGCGTGGTCCCCGTGTCGTGTAGTACGGGTAGGCGACTTGGCCAACCGGCGGCCCCGGATTGAAGTTGTAGTTTTGGTCGCTTGCTCGGCCCAAACCGCAGGGGCTCTCGCCACCGCCGCAAGGTCCGCAACTGCCGTCCAGCAATCGGCCGAGGCCCTGCTGTAGGCATCCGCCTCCGCAAGCTCCACTACAGGCACCATTACCACCGCATCCACGGGCTCTGCCGTCAAAGAGGCCACAGCTCGCCGCTTCTCCGCCACAAACGTCGCCACAGCCGGCGGCGCCTCGACGGCCCCAACCACCAAGTTGGCTGAGCAAGCCAGGGCCACGATAGCGGCCTTGTTGCTCTCCGATACGAGGCGCAAACTGCGACGTCGTGATGTGATTGGCCGTTCCACGACAAGAACCGCATGAGTTCATGGCCGTACATCCAGCACTCGTCGCAACGAGCGCAGCCGCGACAGCGGCGTAAAAGATTTTCATTGAGATTCCCCCCCAGGTCGGCTCCCCCTCGCCATCGCGCCGGTCATCTTTAGATGGACCGAACGATCGGCCCTGCGCGGGCGTTGGGTGCCTGTAGGAGGAGGTATCGGCGACAAGATCGCGATAATCCAATCTTTCGGAAGCACCGGTGCAATCGGGCGATTGGGCCATCCGTGCTTGCTAGCACTGCCACTTTCGCCGATGCCGTTGGTTGAGTCCCTGTAATTTGCTAGAACGGTCGCTTCCCAGCAGGTAGCACGACGCTTCCTTTTGCCGGGTGCCAGCATTTGAGGCGCACTGCGCCAGAGACGGACCAACTATGAACCAATACGCTCGCGCACTACGGGTAGCCTTGCGCTATCCCTGGAATGTCGCTGGCTGCTGGATCACGGCGGTGATGGTTGCCCTCTTTTGGGCCGGTAGCTTGGTAGCCGTTTGGCCGATTGTGGATGCCGTCATGAACGGCCAATCGATCCCGGCCTGGCTTGAGTCCGACATTCAGGCACAAGTCGTTGAGATCGAGACCCTCCAGGCCGAGCGGCTGGCGATGGTGGAGCAACTTAAAGAGGCTCCGCCCGAGCTAGCGACCGGCCTTACACAGCAACTGGCTGACCTTCGCCTCAAAGCGGGCTACTACCAAGCGAAGCTCGACAAAATCCAATGGATTCAGCCAATCGCCGAGCGTTGGCTTCCCGACACGGCTTTCAAGACGCTCGGCTACGTCTGTGCGTTCGTCTTGATTTCTACAGGCATCAAGAATGTCTTTCGAGTGGCCAATTTGTTGCTCGTCTCTCGGCTTGGCCAATTGGTGGCGTTCGAGCTACGGCGAGATTTCTATCGACAGCTTCTACGGCTCGATATGGCCGACTTTTCTGACCGAGGTCGCGGTGACTTGATGAACCGCTGTACGACCGACATCGGACAGCTCTCAGGCGGTGTGACGGTCCTTTTTGGCCAAGCGATTCGTGAACCGCTAAAGATGATCGGCTGCTTTTTGGGTGCTGCGTATTTCAGTTGGCGTTTGCTGTTGCTAACGCTGATCGTTGCCCCGATTGCTTTTCTAGGTATCCGTTGGCTTGGCAAATCGCTCAAGCGGGCGAATCGGCGGGCGATGGAAGAGCTTTCCGGAATCTACGATGCGCTGAGCGAGACCCTTAGCGGCATCCAGTTGATCCGTTCCTTTACTCGTGAATCGGCTGAGCGAGCTCGCTTCCGCTTATCGCTCAAGGACCTTTACGACAAGCAAATGCGAATCGCTTTCTACGATTCGCTGGCGAGTCCGCTGACAGAAAATATCGGCGTCGCCATGGTGGTGCTAGCCGCTATGTCGGGCGGTTACTTGGTACTGAACCAAGAGACCCATCTATTCGGAGTGCCGATCAGCGACACGCCCCTCACGCACGGACAGATGACCGCCTTCTTTGCCATGCTCATCGGCATGAGCGACCCTGCGCGGCGACTTTCTAGCGTTTTCAATTCGATCCAGCGCGCCTCGGCTTCAGCAGAGCGAATCTATGCGGTGCTTGACCGCGAGCCAGAGATTGTTGATCCGGTGAATCCCCAACCTTTGCCCCGCAAGTGGAGCACCCTGCGGTTCGATAACCTATCGTTCCAGTACACGCCTGATAATTTAGTGCTCGACGGCATTGATTTTGAGGTTCAGGCAGGAGAAACCGTCGCCATCGTTGGCCCCAACGGCTGTGGCAAAAGCACGCTCCTAGCCCTTCCTCCCCGGCTGTACGACCCTTCGGAGGGAGCCGTACGAATTGATGGAATCGACCTTCGCAGCGTGCGTCTCAAAGACCTACGCAGCCGAATCGGCATCGTATCGCAGCAGGCGTTGCTTCTTAATGACACGGTGGCCGAGAACATCCGTTATGGTCAGCCGGGAGCCACACAAGCTGAAATCGAAGAGGCCGCCCGCCGAGCGAACGCCCACACGTTCATCACCGAACGACTTTCTAACGGCTACGAAACAGAAGTCGGGCTGGGTGGCGGACGGCTCTCCGGAGGCCAGCGCCAACGCCTCGCCCTCGCGCGAGCCATTCTCCGCAACCCAGAGCTACTGATTCTCGACGAAGCGACCAGCCAAGTTGATTTAGAAAGCGAGCAACTTATCCACCAAGCGCTTACGAAGTTCTTGCGCGACCGAACGACGCTCATCATCACCCACCGTCCGAGTACCCTGACACTCGCCGACCGGGTTGTCGTCATGGACGAAGGCCGCGTACTCGACATCGGCACGCCCGACGAACTGTCCGACCGCTGCGACCTCTTCCGCCGCCTCTGCTGCGTGCCATTGCGTGAAAGCGCATGAGGAAAGGGCTCCGATAGCCCCCACTTTCAGGCAGAGGCGTCGGGGTCTGCTGCGCTGTGAGGTCCAAAGGAGTTTGACGTGGCCCCGGCAAAGGCCGAGAATCTGAGGTTGGTAGTTTAGGTTGGTAGTCTAGAGGGACCGCAGGGGGGATACGATTGGAATCCTCCCCTTTTCCCGGCCAGGATGGCCCGGCTATAGCCGGGCCATCCTGGCCGGGAAACAAGGAACCTCCCTATCCCAAGCCCTTTGATAAACAGAGCAGGGAACTTCCCTCCCTCCCCAGGCGTCTGAACGTCGTAACCAACGGAAACCACTACGTTTGCCCCCCGAAGACCCGAAGAAAATCAACGCCGCCAGCCTACCCAGCGCCCTCAGCCTTCCCCAGGCTGTTTTCGGCGAACCGACGGCTAAGCCTAAGACCCCCAGGTCCGTGGCTCCAGCGACCGGTGCGCAGCTTGGCGAAGCCCTGGACGACCGGACGCTCGACGACCGCACTTTGGATGATCGCGCAATCGATGCTTGTCTTGCTGGTGACAAAACGGCCTACGGTGAACTGGTGGGCCGCTACCAAAATCGTTTGCAAAACACCCTGCTGCGACTAACGGGCTCTGCCGAAGAGGCGGAGGACGTTGCCCAAGAGGCGTTTGTCCAGGCTTACCTGAAACTCGATAGCTTCCAGCGGACGGCCCGCTTTTATACTTGGCTCTACCGCATCGCCTTCAATCTGGCGATCAGCAAGAGCCGCAAGAAGCGGCCGCGCGTCTCGCTCAACACCCTTCAAGAGACGGGCGGCGTCGAACCGACCAGCGATGCCCAACCCCGACCGGACCAACCGATCGTTGCCAACGAACGAGCCCAGATTTTGCATGCCGCAATTGCCGAGCTGGCTGAAGACCATCGACAAGTGTTAGTGCTACGAGAGTTCGACGGTTGCGATTATTCGCAGATCGCCGAGCTGCTGGGAGTCCCCATCGGCACCATACGAAGTCGATTGTTCCGAGCAAGGTCGCAATTACGCGAACGCTTGGCCCCGCTGCTAGATGATGAATGAGTTTTCATGGACTTTGAGACGTTATGATGAAAAACCGAAATCAAAAACCGGACGAGCTGGGCGAACGGATCAGCGCTTACCTTGACGGTGAACTGTCTGCCGAGGAGCGTACGAAGACAGAGCGACTTCTCTCCGAGGATTCCGCTGCACAGCAATTGGCCACGGAATTACAACAGGTTGGCAAGGCGTGTGCTGGTGTGCCATGTCCCGCGTTTCGTGATCTTACCCCGTCTGTCTTGTCCGAAGCGATTGAGCGCAAAGCAGCAGGCGAAGGGTTTGTCGATCGGCTAGAGCCGGAGGGAGAGTTTGGCTTACCGTTTGGGCGTTCTTCGCGCGGTTGGGCTTGGGCCGGCGTGGCGGTGGCCGCATCGCTGGTGATTGGTTTTTATGGTCGTCCCGATCCCCCTTCAGCAAGGCAACAGGTCGCGCAAAGCAACGCTTCGGCTCAACCAAGCATTCAACCCGTCGCCTTCTCTCGCGCGGTACAGCAAGCGATTCCTCAGATGCGTCGGGCGATGCCGCAACTGCGTGTGGTCCGAATCCAAACGACTCCCGCTGGCAAACAGCGACTCGAACAGCTCCTAGCCCAACAGGGCATCCAGCTCCGCCCAGCCGCCACCGAGGAGCCTGTCAGCAAGAGCGACGGTCAGTTGATGCTGGTCTCAGCCGAAAGGCCTCGGCTAGCGAACTTGATGAACGACCTAGAAAAAGAGGCGTCGATTTTCCGTGTTGAAGCGGACCGAAAGTTTACGGCACCGTCGATCGGTTCGCCAAGGAATAGTAAGGCGATCGGAGCCGGAGGTGGAGATAGTGCCCTGGTGCCCAAAGGGCAAGTCACCCCCATGCAAAGTGTTGCGATTCGAGTGACAATCCACTTTAGCCCCGGAAAAAAACCGACGATTCAATTGCCATCGCCCCAAGTGAAAAATGTGGCACGAGGGCATGTCCCCGTGCTGTTCGTGATCCAAGCCAGACAGCCATGACCATTGCCCTTTTGGGCGAGTCCTGCACAATACGGCGACGCAGAAGTCGAATCTCTTTTTCCCGTATCTTGGAGTTTGTCTCTTCCCATGGCCGACGTAAAAATCACGGTTCGTGCAAACGGTTCTTACAAAATAGAAGGGCCCTTCGAGTTGGTCGATGCCCAGGGGAACGCTTTCCCGCTTGATTCCACGAAGCCGGCGATCGCTCTCTGCCGGTGTGGCCATTCGGAGAACATGCCGTTCTGTGATGGGGCTCACAAGCGTATCGGGTTTGATTCAACGGTAGAGGCACCCGCTGCCAACGAAGATTGAGTTGCGGAGCCATCGTTTCCGGTGAAGAACCGAATGGTTAGCCGCAGGCGGAAGCCGCGGTTTACCTTGAAGGACCGCCTGCTTCCGCCTGCGGCTAGTATAAATTCTTCCTTGATTCGCTGTTTCTTCTTTTGGCTCCTTCATTGGACAGAGGCCCAAGGTCCATTCGACACCTTTTCCCCAATCCTTACGACCGCGCCCGATGGCTCCTCCAGAGAGCCGCTGGGCGTGTTCTTTAGGTAGCCACCACGACTTGCGCCGATTGCGCGGACGACCATTTCGGGGTTCTTCGTCCGCTTGGCTGATAAGCCATTTCGGGCGGCTAAGGTCGTGATAGAATCCTCGACCCGCCCCTCGGACCGGCCAAGGGATCGGGTGAAGCCCCAACGACCTTTCTTAAGCGAGATTCATGGACGACCAAAACACCGTGATTGATTCCGAGCCCCAGCTCAGCGCCGTTAGCGAAGCGACCGAGGCCCCTTTCCCCGATACTCCGTCTTCAGATACCCCGTTGTCCGAAGCGGCAACCGAGTCTTCGCCCCCTTTCGTAGGGCAGTGGAATGGCTTGGTCAGCACCACCAATTGGGAGAAGGGCCGCATCATTGGCGACTGGCGCACCGCGTTGGAAGAGAGCGGTGCTGAGGTTACCGAATACTCCGACGAAGCCTGGGCACAATTGGTGGGCCACGTCACCAGCCAACACGTTGGCCGACTACGCCGTGTTCACGACCGATTTGGCAAAGTACGGGAAGAGTACGAAGGCCTCTACTGGAGCCATTTTCAGTCAGCCCTTGATTGGGATGATGCCGAGATGTGGCTCGAAGGGGGAGTCACTAACGGCTGGTCTGTCTCTCAAATGCGTGCAGCTCGCTGGGAAGCGGTCGGTGCCCCGGACGGCGTGAAGCCGACCGAATCGGAAGTGATCGAAGCCGAGTTGGATGAGGACTCGTACACTTCGCTTGCCGATCAGCAAAAAGAGGGCGATTTCAATGAAAACGCTGCGGAGGCCGAAACGGTCAACCGCGAGACGGCACCATCTGAGTCGGCAGGTGAGGGCGAGAGCGATGGCGATTCGTCGGCTTCCACGGAACCTGCGGAACAACGCGTACGCCCCTTCGAGCAACTTGGCGAATTGCCCGACGACCTTGCCGAAGCCTTCGAGCAGTTCAAGCTGGTGATCCTCAGCCACAAGCTGACCGGCTGGGAAGCGATCTCGCAGAGTGATATGCTGGAGAGCCTTGATGCCCTCAAGGCGCTTGCCTTGGCCCCACCTGCCGAAGACTGACCGCGCCTCTTGCAAAGAAGCCCTTTATAATCTTTGCCACCTCCCCCGCCTAACAAAGTAAAAACAATGATTACTGTTGGAATGAATTATGTTGTCCTCCCCGGCAAAGAGTCGGACTTTGAGGAAAAATTTGCAGGGGTGATTGACGCCCTCAACTCGGCCGAAGGGCATACGGAATCGACTCTGTGGAATGATGTCGCCCAGTCGAACTCGTACCTCATCACCAGTGAATGGAACGACGAGCAGGCGTTTCGCGATTTTATTTCGAGCGACGCGTTTCGTGCCGTTACCAACTGGGGCAAGGAGCAAATTCTCGCCGGCAGACCAAAGCACACGGTTTATAAGCACTAAAGCGTTTTAGCCCCCCCCCGGGTCACTGACCCGGGGCTAACCCAGGGCAGCGCACATCAATTGCACGCCCCGAGGTAACGCTGTTTACCCTGACCCGCTTGCTGGAAACCGCATAGTTTTCAGCCGATTGTGCGGATCATACCGGCGCATCTCTACGAGTGACAAAACGTCGCTTCTTCTCTCCTCAATTGTCTGGACTTCGGTTCCGAGGTACCGCATGTTTTGTGGGGGCAATTTTTTGTCAGCCGCAGGCGGAAGCCAGCAGTTGATTTCGATTCTCTCCGAAGCAGTTCCGTCGGCTTCCGCCGGCGGCCAGTGATGACCTCTTAGTATCGAATTTTCCCTATGCACCCTTTTCTTTCCGCAGACGCTGAATCTCCCTCAACCGCTTCGATTTTGCCGCCCGATCTTGCCGCCGCTCTTTCAAAGAGGCCAGCGAACGCCCCTTCTGCCGAAGCAACATCGGCCCTACCTTCGGTCCCCCCCGAGCCATCCACTCTCCGAGAGGCGGGCCTTGATGAAGGAATGGTCGATGCGCTGGTGCTCAAAACCTTGCTGCAATTATCGGCGGCCCGTGGCCGGCAACTTGCCCAACAGACGTGCCTTTCACGAAAGATTATTAACGGCACTCTTTCCCGTTTTCGCGATGACCTGCTCGTGACGATCAAAGGCCAAGCCGAGGGGAACGATTACATTTTCCAATTAACCGACGCTGGGTACGCCCGGGCTCGCCAGCAGGCGGACCTTGCCAACTACGCCGCCGCCGCCCCGGTCCCGCTGGCTGCTTACGACACGGCAATCCGCCGACAAACTGCGGGAGTGACGCATCTCGGAATCGAAGACCTCCGCCGCGCCTTTGGAGACCTGACACTTGGCGAGGACTTGCTTAGCCTCGTGGCCCAAGCCTTGACCGACGGCCGTGGTCTGTTCCTCTTCGGATCGCCCGGCAATGGCAAGACGACGTTAGCCGAGCTTCTCTGCGAAGCGTTTGGCAAGTACCTTTGGATTCCCCGTGCCGTCTGTGTTGGTTCCGATATTATTCGCCTGTTCGACGCCAGTTGCCATGAGCCGGTCGATGCCCCCGAACTAGAATCGATCCGTTACGACCGCCGATGGGTGCTGATTAAGCGCCCCACGGTGGTCGTCGGTGGCGAGTTGACCCTCGACCAACTCGAGCCGAGCTTCCACGCGGCCAGCGGCGTAAGTGAAGCACCGGTTCAGATGAAGGCAAATGGCGGTGTTCTGGTGATTGACGACTTCGGTCGCCAACGAGTCAGTAGCACCGACTTGCTAAACCGCCTGATTGTCCCCTTAGAAAAACAATTCGATTACTTGTCGCTCTCCTCGGGGCGCCAAGCATGCATTCCGTTCGAGATGCTCTTTGTTCTCTCGACGAATCTTGAGCCGAGCGAATTGGTCGATGAAGCGTTTCTTCGACGCATTCCCTACAAAGTCGAAGTACACGACCCGACGCTTGAGCAGTTCCACGAACTGTTTGACGTTTTCGGCAAGAAACTCGGTCTACAACTCGAGCCAGGAATCGTCGAGTGGCTTCTCCAAGAGCATTACGCGCCGGCCAGTCGGCCCATGCGATTTTGTCACCCGCGCGACTTACTTCGGCAGGTGAAAAACTACTGTGCGGTCCACAAGCTGCCGCCGGTGGCGAATCCCGAAAGTCTAGCCGCTGCGGTGAAGAATTATTTCGCCGGGCTATGATTTCGCCGGGCTATAAGCGGTTATGAAAAAAAAGAGCCCGACCCATTCAGGCCAAGCTCTTTTGCATGATTTCTGCCTCGTGTCTGGTCTTACCTCAATCCATCGCGGACGAAGTTGCTTGGCACGGGTTGTTCGGCAATGCGGCCCTGTTCGTCGTGTGAACGGCGTTGGCCCACGGAGTGCCAGGGGCCCACATCTTGCAGTTCAGGCATTACCTCTAGCACTTGCCCTTCGAGCATTTGGGCCATGCGAGTGATAGACGGTGAGGGGCTCGCTTCGAGCAAAGCCTTGACGGTCTTCATTATCCGTAGCCAACGGGCACGGCTAACAACCGGGCTGGAAATAGGGGAGTCCTCATCCACGAGCAGGTCGATTAGCGGTACTTCGAGGGCCCTTTGCCAGCGGACAAGATCGGCAAGCGTGAGATGGCTCCCCTGCTTTTCTTCTTGCCGAACCTGTGACATCGGCACCCCCATCCGCCTAGCCGCACTGCGAACCGAAATGCCTTGTTGTTCGCGTACCTCTGCGAGGCGATGAAGGGGGCTTGAAGAAGAGCCGTTGTTTTTATCCGTGGCGGCTCGGGGGACGTCTATTGGCAAAATTGATGGCGTGGGGACCATGTACTCCGTACCCAGCGTCGTGAAATCGTCGGCGACACTCATCACACACCTCCTAGTTCCAGAAAGGGCTCGATCCGAAAAAATCGGGTCGAGGGTAAGTAGCGGCTGAGTTGGCTCGGCGAAATCGCTTTGCCCCTCAACCACACCCGAATCGTAGACGCGACCTGAAGATCGATCAAGCGATGTAAGTTCCTTTACACAAACGCTTTAGGGTCGCCCCGCAGGCCCTGTAGCGGAACGCCGCAAATCGCTATTTCGGGCTTGGCGGGTTCTCTTGGGTATGTGCAAAAACAACACATGGGATCGCCGCAAAATAGGGCGATAAAAATTTTCCGGAAAATATTTTCCCAGAAGGCTCAGAAGGAGCGACAGTCGGCAAAAAAACCACTTTTGAGGGGAATCACCACGAGACACCTCCCTCGGCCGAACGCCCAGTTTAACAAGCGATTCAAGAGGACGCTAGCAAATGGCGCAAAATTGCCTATATGTCGTAGTACAGGCAAAACTCGTAGGGATGGGGGCGAAGATTGATCGCCTCCACTTCGTTCTCACGCTTGTAGGCGATCCAGGTGCTAATGACGTCCTCCGTAAACACGTCGCCACGCAGAAGGAACTCGTGGTCCTTCTCCAAGGCATCGAGCGCTGCTTTCAAAGAGCCGGGCGTCGTTGGCACTTTGGCTAACTCTTCCGGCGCAAGGTCGTAGATGTTCTTATCCAGCGGCTCGCCCGGATCAATCTTGTTTTGGATCCCATCGATACACGCCATGGTTAGCGCTGCGAAAGCGAGGTAAGGGTTGCAGCTTGGGTCCGGACAACGGAACTCGATCCGCTTTGCCTTGGGGCTCGGGCTGTACATCGGAATACGGCACGAAGCCGATCGGTTTCGTTGGCTGTACGCTAAATTGACCGGCGCTTCGTAGCCGGGCACCAAACGCTTGTAGCTGTTGGTCGTCGGGTTGGTAATGGCGAGCAAAGCGGGAGCATGTTTGAGGATACCGCCGATCGCGAACAGCGCTTCGTCCGAGAGACCAGCGTACTTACTACCGGCGAACAGTGGTTCGCCCCCTTTCCAAAAGGAAATATGGGTGTGCATCCCTGAACCGTTATCACCAAACAGCGGTTTGGGCATGAACGTGGCGGTCCTGCCGTGGCGGTGGGCGACGTTCTTCACGATGTACTTGTAGAGGCAAAGGTCGTCTCCCATGCTTAGGAGGTCATTGAACTTGAGATCAATTTCTGCCTGACCTGCCGTGGCGACTTCGTGGTGCTGACACTCGACATCGAGACCGCAGTCGATCATCGTTTGCATCATTTCATTGCGGAGGTCCATAAATTGGTCCGCCGGCGGGCAAGGAAAATACCCTTCTTTGTGCCGTATCTTATGTCCAAGGTTGGGCCCTTCATCGGTTCCCCGGTTCCATTCGGCCTCAACACTGTCGAGGCTATAAAAACCGTGGCTCGGCGTCTGATCGAAACGAACATCATCAAAGACGAAGAACTCCGCCTCGGGGCCAATGTAAACCGTGTCGGCAATACCGGTCGATTTCAGGTAGTTCACCACCTTCCGGGCGACGTTACGCGGATCACGCGTATAATCTTCGCGGGTGATGGGGTCTTGCACGTTGCAGATCATGCAAAGCGTGGGCAGCTTGGTGAACGGATCGACAAAGGCGGTCTCTGGCTGGGGGAGGAGGAGCATGTCGCTCTCGTTGATCGCTTGCCAGCCCCGAATGCTCGATCCGTCGAACCCAAGGCCTTCCTCAAAAAGGTCCTCATCCAGCTTACCGACGGGGATCGTGAAGTGCTGCCAGATGCCTGGGAAGTCCATGAACCTGAAATCGACCGCTTTAATGTCCTTTTCACGACAAAGGGCAAGCACGTCCTGCGGAGTGTTGGGTAGCTGAGGCATCGGTGGGGGGCCTTAAAGAGCAACGGAAAACCAATTTCGGACCATAGCTATTGGAGGCCAGATAGGGTAGGGTCAGAGCTTTCAAGAGGAGCCTTGGCGGACTCCTTATCGGCCTCGGTTTTGCGTTTTTGTGGGGTAGTTGGCGACCGGAAAGACAAATGCCCCAATCCAATTTTTGGCCATGGCGAATCCATGGTCCATCCTAATTTCCCCCGGCAATCACCCTGCCGGAGCCCTTTCCCTTACACCGTCTGCTCGTCCCCTCGGCTTATCCCTTGTATTTGGGGTGAATCCGTGCCGGTTCGGCGGACCTAGCGTAGGACGCCCCTCTCCCCGGGGCTAAAAGAATCCCGTGAGTACGGAAATTTTAAGTAACGGCAAGTCATCCAAAGCCCCCTCCAACAGCGGCGTATCAGCCACCGCGGGTTCGACTCGCCAGTCGGCCATCGCGGCGACCCTGAGCTACCGGCCTGCGCCCTCGGCGTTCGATTTTATCGAAACGACCCCCGAAGATGTTTTCGGCAAAAATGTCTTTGGCAAGTCGCTGATGAAAAAGCGACTGCCTAAGGGAATCTACAAGTCGCTGATGCAGACGATCGATGCGGGTGAAAAACTCGATCCTACCGTGGCCGATGTGGTTGCTTCAGCGATGAAGGATTGGGCCGTCGCTAAAGGGGCGACTCACTACACCCACATTTTCTACCCGCTCACGGGCGGTACGGCTGAGAAGCACGACAGCTTCATGACCCCCACGGACGACGGCGGCTCGATTGCCCAGTTCAGTGGCAAGGAGTTGATCCAAGGCGAGCCGGACGGTTCGAGCTTCCCCACCGGCGGTATCCGCCAGACACACGAAGCGCGCGGCTACACCATTTGGGACGCAACGAGCCCTGCCTACATCCTTGAGAACGCGAATGGCACGACGCTTTGCATTCCCACGGCGTTTGTCTCGTGGACCGGCGAGGCGCTCGACAAGAAGACGCCCGTCCTACGCAGTATGCAGGCCCTCGACGAACAGGCCCATCGCATCACCAAGTTGTTTGGTCACGATGACAACGCGTTTGTCGCCTCGACTGCCGGGCCAGAGCAAGAGTACTTTCTCATCGACAAGAGCTTTTATTACGCTCGGCCTGACCTCATCAACGCGGGCCGGACACTCTTTGGAGCGGCTCCCCCCAAAGGGCAGGAGTTCGACGATCACTACTTCGGTGCGATTCACGAGCGCGTGCTTTCCTACATGATGGAAGTGGAGCGCGAGCTTTACAAGCTCGGCGTGCCGATCAAGACCCGGCACAACGAAGTCGCTCCCGGCCAGTACGAGATCGCTCCGATCTTTGAAACGGCCAACATCGCGACCGACCACCAGCAACTCATCATGCAGGTGCTAAGAGGTGTCGCCAAGAAGTACGACCTTGAGTGCCTCATGCATGAGAAGCCGTTCGCTGGCATCAACGGCAGCGGCAAGCATGTTAACTGGTCGCTTGGCAGCAGCGAGTTGGGCAACCTCCTCGACCCGGGCGATACACCGCACGACAACGCACAGTTCCTTGTCTTCTGCGCCGCCGTTATTCGTGCCGTCCATAAGCACCAAGGCCTTTTGCGAGCGGTTGTCGCCTCGGCAGGCAACGATCACCGACTGGGTGCCAACGAAGCGCCGCCGGCCATCATTTCCATCTTCCTCGGCGACCAACTGACCGATGTCTTTGAGCAAATCAAAGGGGGCGGAGCCAGCACGTCGCTTCCCACAGGACACCTCACAGTAGGAGTCGATACCCTGCCGCCATTGGCTCGTGACGCTGGTGACCGCAACCGAACGAGCCCGTTTGCCTTCACCGGCAACCGTTTCGAGTTCCGTGCCGTTGGCTCCAACTCCTCGATTGCCGGCCCGCTCGTAGCGATGAATACGATCGTCTCGGAGTCGCTCGATTACTGTGCCACTCAACTAGAGAAGGCAATCGGCGGGGATTCGTCCAAGTTGCACAGTGCGGTCCAGTCGCTGCTGACTGAAATTATCAACGAGCATGGCGACATCATTTTCAATGGTAACGGCTATTCTGACGAATGGCATGTTGAAGCGGCAAAGCGGGGCTTGCTGTGCAACAAGACGACGCCCGACGCTTTGCCAGCGCTTTTGGCTCCTGAAGTCAAATCAATGTTCGACAAGTACAATGTGCTTAGCGAACGTGAAGTAGAGAGCCGTTACGAAACGTACTGCGAGCAGTACTGTATGACGGTGCGTGTCGAAGCGAATCTGACGAAGAAAATTGCCCGAACGATGATCTTCCCCGCAACAGTTCGTTACCAAAACGAACTGGCTGCCACGTGTGCCAACCTCAAGGCCCTTGGCTACGAGTTCGATATGAAGACGCTCGACCGCGTGACAGAGCTGGTCAAGAACCTGCAGGACAGCGTGGTCGAACTCGCTGCGGCCTCTGCTGGAGGTTGTGAGGATATCAAAGAATGCGTCAACGACGTGATTCCCGCAATGGAAAAAGTTCGCTCCTTTGCGGATGAGCTCGAAGGCATCGTCGCCGACGATCTTTGGCCACTGCCGACGTATCAGGAGATGTTGTTCATTCGATAGAAAAAGAGTAAGCCTTCAGCAATCAGCGGTCAGCAATCAGCTTTAGAGGCTGGGGACTGGCCGCTGAAAGCTGACCGCTAAAGGGTCGCATGTCTCGCAAACTTCAATTCCTACCGACCAAGGCGACGTTCAAGCTCGGTGAGAAACTTGGAGCGGGGACCGTGGGCATCGTCTATCGCGCGACCAGCCCTGATCTGGACCACCCCGTGGCTCTCAAGCTGCTTAGCCCAGCGGTCATGGGCGAACAGGGAATCGTCGATCGCTTTGAGCGAGAGATTGTCGTCATGGAGCGGCTCAACCATCCGCATATCGTAAAAAATTACGGGGGGGGGCAGTTGGATGGCCAGCTCTTTTATGCCATGCAACTCTTGGAGCATGGCTCGCTGAAGGAGCGTTTGCGGCAGGGGCCTTTGCCATGGGCGCAGGTTGCCGCTTACAGCGTTCAAATCGCTTCAGCCCTCCAGCATGCCCATAACCATGGCATCGTCCACCGTGATCTCAAGCCGAGCAATCTCTTTTTTGATGATAAAGGAGATTTGGTGCTGGGCGACTTTGGTATTGCCCATGATATGCAAGCGGTGGCTGATATCACACAACACGGAATGACGGTAGGTACGTTTGGCTACATGTCGCCCGAGCAAATCACCGCCGACAGCCGTATTGCGGGCCAAGCAGATCTTTATTCACTCGGTTGTGTGATGTTTGAGATGATTGCGGGGAAGCCCCCCTACCAAGGCGCCAATTTCGCCCAAGTCTGGGACCAGCACCTACACAAGCCACCGCCAAGCGTCCGTGCGGCACAAGCCGAGGCACGCCTTCCCGTTGATTGCCCTGTGTGGCTCGACGAACTGATCCAGCAACTCATGGCAAAAAAACCAGAAGACCGCCCCTTCAACGCCCGTGCGGCAGAAGGCGTTTTACTGCAGCACCTCGTCGAAGAGTTTGGCGAAGAAGAAGCGAAGAAGCTGACCCAACTAAGTAGAATCGCAAGCTCTCCTGAAGGAAAGGAACCGATGCCGAGAACTTGGGTTCTTTGGGTCGCTCTGGCGGTGGCTGCTACAGCAATCGCTTGGTTCTCAGCGAACCCCAAAAATTAGCCCTTCTTTTGACCGATGCATGAGAAAAGCGACAAGCCGACCAACGGAAGGCCGGGTTCAGCAGGTGGATTCGAGCGCCGAGGGTAAAGTTGCTGGTGCATCCATCAATAATCGCAAGAGAGCCGTGTCGTCTCGGCCACGACGAGCTGCCAAAAGAATCAACGTAACCGTTCACGACAAAGGCGCCTGCTTAGAAGGGCCCTGTAGAACCGCTAATTCAATTTCAGTCGTTCCAAAAACGCTGTTCTTCACATAATTTCCGACGGTGCCTGTTGGCTCATCGTTCATGGCGGTCGGCTATCAGCCGTCAGTAGGACCTGCTATCGAAGGCTGAAAGCCCCTACTGCATTCTTCACATGACCGGTAAGAAAACATCTTCCGCTTGGGGATCGCCAATGTGGCCGATGACCTGTACGCTGCTTCGTTCGATCTCGTAATGGTTTCCGGTTACGGGGTTGGTTCGGTAGGGAGGCATGGTCAAATTGGCAGCCGAAGCGAGAGTGAGGCACCAAGCTTCGCATCGGCCGCGGTCGCGAGAGGTGATCCGTAACGAGTCGGCAACATCGGCTAGTAACAGTCGATGAGCAAGCAGGGCGGGTGGCGCGCCGGCAAGAGCGGTGGCTTCGTCGATCTGTTTCAGCCGTTCATAAAAGGCCGGCTCCGCTTGCCGATTTTCAAACGAACGCTTGATCGACTCATCACCGATTAGCAAAGCGATGGCATGGAGGTAGTTCGCTTCGTCTTGGTCGATGTCGGCTGCCGAGGCGTTTTCAATCGCGGCCAGTCGTCCTTGCTTTTCTAAGAGCCCGCGTTCTTTGCCGGTGAGCACTCGGTCTAAAAGACCAATGCGAATTACCTCATAGGTATGGAGCCCGATGGCCCGATCCCCTTGAAGCATTCGCGAATCAGCAGGCCAATTGGCAAGCGTATCGCGGAGCCGACCGTAGAGCGCCTCCGCTTCGGCTCGTCCAAAAACACCGGCGAAAAACAGAACCTCAGCCGTCGTCAGCGTTTCAGCTCGGAGCGTTGCACTGAGGACGCGTGACTCGACTCGCCGCACTCGCCCCAGCCAGTCGGCCCAGCGCAAGGCACGGTCCATCGCCTGCCAAGCCGTGGCCGAATCGCGTTCATGACCCGCATGAACCGCTTCAAGCAGTGCGATACGAACCGCGAAGCTAACTTCATTGACAAACGTCAACTTGGCGAAGTAGCCCCAACGGTGCCCAGCAGAAAACAGGCAACGGGGCTGGTCCGCCGCTTCGGCAAGTTGCCCTACAAGCGGGTTGTTTTCCTCCAAAAACCGATCGATGGCGATGGCCGCTTCGGCAGCACGGTTCTCTTCGGCCCGACTGAACGGTTCCAACCTAAGCATCATTAGCTCAAGGACTTTCGGATTCAGACGCCATCGAACCGAGTCGCTCAAAGCGCTCGAGAGGGCAACCGCTGCATTCTCATCGGTAAACCCAATGGCACCGATCGACGGAGCAGCAAGCTGCATCGGTGTCCCGCCCGACTTACGGATTACCGTGAGCTGTTCGCGGAGCTCGTCGTTGCCGGAAGCCGAGGCACCCAATAGCTCGGCACAACGGGTGATCTTGTCCTCGATCGTCGGCTCGCGGCTACAGCCGGGAACCGATAGCGCAAGAAGAAGGACAAGCGTAAAAATCGCAAGAAGAAGGACAAAACCTAATTTTACAGAAAAGCCGCTGACACCGTTCATGGCGAGCCTCCTGCTCGGGCCTCTTTCGGTTACAAAAAGCGGCTACACTTGCCGCCATCTTACTGCACGTCCCCAAATTTCCGGGTACTCCAATCTTTCTCGACCGCTGGAGACTTGCTTGTATGGGTTTGGAAACGTGCCGTTAGTTCTTTCGTTTTGCTGCGGGGCGGTGGGACTTTTGCCGGGCGCCGGTTAGGGTTTCCAGGGAAGCTTGAGCCGAGAGAATCGTAGGTGCTTCTTCTTGAACCGGCTGGGGGCAAAGTTGCTCCAGATCATCGAACTCTACCAACTCAGCAATGCCCGCCTCGGCGACTTCGCGCCCCGAGACGTAGCGGCCCGGGTTGATCCACTCGTCCATCAGTGCCGCATCGACGCCAAACATGCGCGCTAGCAGGTGGTCCATGTCGCGTTCAAGATCACCAAAGTGGCGTGCCCACTCCGCCGCCTCGGCCAAGCCGACGTTCTCTTCACTCTGCCACCGCATCGGGTGGAAAAGGAGCACGCTATAAGGAGTAACAATCCGGCGCTTACAAGCTGCGAAGGGCCAAAGCGTAGCTGACGAGCACTCGCCCGTAACGATGCCCGTGGCACGCAGCCGGCGCAGCTTGATGAGCGACATGAGCGACATCGCACAATAGGGGCTCCCACCGGGCGAGTCGAAGTAGATCGTACACGTATCGCCGGGAGGAATCCCTAGCAACCGGTCCGTGAGCTCGCTCTCACTGTCGGTCAGGTCGCCGACCATCGCGATCTCAAGCGGCGCCTCTTCCTCATGCTCGGGTTGGCCCGGAGACGCATCGTGGAGAGTCTTATCTTGCGGTGTCATCATCTATGCTACCAATGCAGGTGGGCCATTTCTGGCCTGGAACAGACGGAGAGCGGGGGGCTTTCGGAACAGCAGTGCCAGCTAAGGCCAGCCGAAGGAACATTAAGCTGGACCGATTACCAGCTTGCAGTCTAGGGAAGAAGAGCGAAAACGGCTAGCTTTACAGAGAGAAAACTGAGGAAACTGGCGGATTGCCGCCAGCAATTTTGCCCCAAGCCGCGTAATCCGGCCTCCAGAAGGCCTTTTGCCCGCCCGACTCGCCACGAGCCCATGGATTCAACGCCCGAACCACCCTCCCAACCGCCTCGCCAATCGGGCCCCCAACCGAGCCCACCGGCGGCCCCCGCAGCGGCCCCGCCCCCCACCGTCGAGTGGCGGCTGGCTAGCCCTGACGGCTCGCAGCAGTTTGGCCCCACCGTGCCGGCGGTGTTCGCCCAGTGGATCGCTGAGGGCCGGGTCCAGCCGGACTGGCTCGTCTGGCGTAGCGATTGGCCCGAGTGGAAGACCGCTGCCGAGGCCGCTTCGGACCTGCCTGTGCCTCTCATCCCACAAGCCCCTCTGCCACAGGCCCCTACGGAAGCCGTCTCTTCGCCAGTCCCCACCGGTGCCCGTTACACCGCCCGCCGCCGTCGGTCGCAACGGCAGCGGCGGACGTTGGTCCTAGTGTTGGGCATCGCCACGCTGCTGCTGCTCGGCGTGCTCGTTTGGTTGCTAATTCCGTAGAGTCGGCTGATTGCCAAGCCCTATTCTCGGCCCCCGGCCCAAAAGCTCCTCCCCCGACGTCGTTCCAACAATTGGCTCCGTTTTTTTGAGAAGCCTTTCGGAAACCTCTCACAGGCGAGCCGCAGGCGTCAGCGAGCCGGAGCGAAGGCCGAAGAGTTTCTATTCCTGCGATCCTCCCCCGACCCCCGGCCCAAAATAAAGCTTTCGGGCCTCAGGCCATTTCGTAGCAATTGGTCCGCACAGCGAACCCTACGGCTTACACGTTGAGCAAAAACAGTTCGTAGTCAAGATTGTTGGCCCTAATGGCGTAGTCGATTCTTCGTTATTTAGTTTCTGAACGGCAGAAGACGTGTTCGTCTTTGAATCATTGCGTTCGACATCTATCTTCTTTACTAGAGTAGCTAACAGAGAAAAGAATATAGAGCCTAGAAAGACAATCAACAATAATAATGCGAGCGCTATTTCAAAAACCGGCTTACCTAAACGGCTTCTTTTACCCACGAGCTTTCGAGCTTCCCCCACCCACCCCATTTTACTGTTGCCACCCATGATGTTCTTCCCTATCCCTTCTTAAGCCATCCTCAAAATCTTCGATCGGGTAATAGGTAAAACCGATACATTTTCCCCCAGTAATATCATATAATCCTGGTGGGTGTTCGTCCCAATCTTCCCGGAAAGGCATGCAATAAAAACGGTTTGAACCATACCCAGTGCGAATGCAAAACATGCCGTCTGGCATCAAAGGTTCTATGTAATCCACAATATCATACGGATAAAAATTATCTCCGCCTGGAGGGTCACGGAAGGGAATATCGCCAGGATCATAGAGATACGTGCCATGTTGAAGCCCACTTGGATCCCAGTAGTACGTCGTCGTCCCTGCCGAATAGGCTTCCTTCTTTCGCAGTAGGCCTTTTCCTAATCGACGAGGCGTTCTAAATTGCAAGCTCTTGAAGTCAATTGACTCAAAACCTTGCAATTTGTGACGATGAAATGAAGCCGAAAAGACG
>JAJRUA010000100.1 GCA_024278035.1 Planctomycetota bacterium
AGTTACGGGCTGGCTAAGAACAATGTAGCACCATCACCGGAGTCGAGTGGTGATGCCGTGGATTCAGGAGTACAGCAGGTAGCGTTCAATGCTCCCGCGCTCAGTCGCCCTCAAGCTAGTCGTGCCGAGCAACTTGATCTAGCCAACCTTGGTGCTAGCCCTCACGTGCAACAACGTCTTAGCGACCGTGATGTGATTGTGGTACACCCTCGTGAAAAACGAGTCATCCATATTTCGGGTCTGGTACGGAAGCCGGACCAATTTGAGCTGACCGAAGACCACGATCTCCGAGTGCTTGATGCGATTGCCATGGCAGGCGGTGTGACGACCAATGTTGCGGACAAGGTGATAGTCATTCGCCAAGCGGCCGATCAATCGGGTCCCGTTGTCGTACGAGTGAGCATCTCGAAAGCAAAAGCCGATGGCACGGAGAATCTTCTTTTGCAGTCGGGTGACATGATTAGTGTCGAATCAACGATATCGACAACCGTCGTCGAAACTATCAAAGATGTGTTCCGTGTTTCGATGGGCATCGGTAGCAATTTGACCGTGTTTTAGTAATCGACCTCGCCGATTTTTTGCCCTCTGCAAAAACTATCCCAACTGACTCGCTTCCCTACCCCGCCTTTACCACGATGCAACAAGACCCGCTAAACGATCGTGAGTTCGATTCTTTGGAAACGGGGCCGACAGGTTCTCAGGAAGTTTTCCAAAGTGTCGTGAAGCTGATGCGAATTGCTCAGTACCGACAAGCAACGGTTCTGTGGACACTGACGGTCTGCCTTGGCATAGGGGCGGCCTACTATGCTTTTGCGCCGCGCTACTACCGTTCGGAAGCCAAGTTGATGGTGATCGAACAGAACGGCGACGATGTCTCAGGGATTAGCGATCAGGGAGGTGGCGATAACACCATGGCAACGCACAAGGAGCTGGTCCGAAGCTCCGAGGTCGTTCGGCGGGCCATCGAGCAGCTTGCTCCTGAGTACCGCATCGATCTGTTGGATGAGCAACCTCGCGATTGGGTCGATTCGATTACCGATCGTTTGAGTGCCTCGGCCGTGCGTAAGACGAACTTTATTAAGGTTGGGTACGAGTCGCTCCATCCTGAGGCGGCGGCGGCCGTGGTTCGATCGATAATCGATGCCTACCTCACGTTCGTCGAAGAGACCCATCGGGGCAGTGCGGCTGATGTGCTCGACGTGCTCACGGTCGAAAGAGATCAATTGGAGAGCGACCTTGTAAAGAAGCAACAGTTACTGCGTGATTCGCGAGAAGAAATAGGGCATCTCGCCTTGCCGGATAAAGACAACATTGTTGATCCGATCATCGCCCGAGCGATCCGTATCAACGACTCCTTGATGGAGACCCAACAGCGTCGGATCGACTTGCAGGCTTCTTTGGCAACGGTTCGGTTGGCATTGCAGCGCGGTGAAGACTTGCAGCAACACGTTGCCCTGGTGCAGAAGACGGTGGGCGAGCGGATGATGCTCTCCGCCATGGGGCTTGGCGAGAACGATATGCTGGTGCTCGCCGAGCAGCAAAAAAGGATTCTCGAATTGCAGTCGGAGCTCCAGCAGTTACGCCCCTTCTATGGCCCGGCCCATCCGCAGGTGGCTTCGCTCCAACAGCAAATCGGCGCGATTCAGCAGTATTTGGCTTCTTATCGAAATGGTATTTCGGGACGCCCTGATACTTTGCCGAGTGAAGAGCTTGGCCCCCTTTTGGTATCGATGCTCCAGCAATCACTGGCTCAAATCACCGAGCGCGAACGCCAAATGGAGGCGGCTTTCCAGATCGCTCGTGCCGAGGCGGCTCGGCAGAGTGGCGATTTTGTACGGCTTGATATGCTCCAGCGCGAAGTCGAACGACTCGAACGGCTCCATGATCTGTTGTTCGACAAAATTGCCACGGTAGATATCCACCAAGTGCAGGCACCGATACGGGTGACAATTGTCCAAGAGCCACTGCCGGACGATAAGCCCGCGTCTCCCGAGTTGCGCGTGGTGCTTGCCGGGGCTTTGCTCGGAGGGCTGGCGCTTGGCTTGGGCTTGGCCTATATCCAGGACCTTGCCGACGATCGGTTTGGCTCGCCGGATGAGATGGCGATGCAGCTTGGCTGCCGTATTCTTGCGATGGTTCGTAAGTTGGATCCCTTGCCAGGTACGGGGCTCGAAACGGTGCAGTTGCATGCGTTGCCCCAAGCGGTGGAGTCGGAGGCGTTCCGTACGCTTCGCACTTCAATCGCGTTAGGGGTCGAAGTCTCAGAGCGGTTGATCGTTTCTAGCTCTGAGCCAAGCGACGGCAAGACAACTATCTCAGCCAACTTGGCGGTCTCGTACGCCCAATCAGGCAAGCGGACCTTGGTGATTGACTCCGACCTCCGTAAGCCAGGGTTCACCGCGCTGATGGGGCTCAAGGGCAAGCCAGGTACGACGGACATTCTTTCGGCTACGGGTGATATTGGTGCCGTGGCTGAGCGGTGCGTCTATTCCACAGAGATCAAGAACCTGGATGTCATTCCCGCCGGTCCCCGCCGGCCAGACCCGGCAGAGCTGTTGCTCGGGCCCAATTTCGCGGAGCTGCTGGCTTGGGCCGATGGTCGTTATGACCAAGTGCTGATTGACTGTCCGCCCGTGTTGGCTGTGAGCGATGCCCAGATAATTAGCCGACTGGTCGATGGCGTGATTTTGGTCGTGAATCCGGAGAAAAACCATCGTCGTTTGGTCGCCAGAGCTTGCGATAGCTTCGCAGCCGGTGGAGCCCCCCTGATTGGTGTTGTAGCGAATCGTATCTCGGAGCAAGCAGGCCACGGTTACGGCTATGGTTACGGTTATGGCTACGGGTACGGTCACGACGAAGAGGAAGAAAATGAAATGTCCGATGAGGGTTATGCTCGCGCTGCCTGAGGAAAACTTCGTCATCGATCCTTCGTCCTCCATTGTCTAAAATGTTTGGTTCCCAACGACTGCTAAGCCGACTAAAACTTGATTGGCCATCGGCTGATCAGGTTGCTCAGCGCGCGGGGGATGTGGGGATCGGAGCCTGTTTGTTTATCGCCCCCCTCTGGTTTGGTGGTCGGCACGACTTGGGGCGTTTGCTCTATGTCGTGGCGGTGGCGGTGGCCGTTATTGGCGTCTTTTCCCATGCGGCACTCGAAGGACGCAAGCTACGGATTCCGCCGATCGTGCTTTGCCTGATGGCTGCGGCGATTGGGCTGCTTACGCTACAGACGTTCCCTTTGCCCGACGCGATTTACCAGTGGTTGGCACCCGATCTGTCGTCGACGCTTCCTCTTTGGAGCAGCACGGCATGGGGCACCGAGTGGCATACGCTGTCTTTCTCTCCTGCCGAGACGCGCGAAGGGCTTGCCTTACTAACGGCCCACACGCTTTTGTTTCTTGCCGTTGCAACGCGACTGCAAAGCCTAGACGATCTGCGTCGGCTCCTCTCAGCGATCGCCTATTTAGCCATAGGTATGGCTCTGCTCGCTTTTGCTCAGTACCTCGCTAGTAATGGCAAGTTGCTTTGGATTTATCGTCATCCGCTCGTTGAGATGGGGCAATTCGTCCAAGGGACTTTCTCGACGAGAAACCACTTTGCCCACCTAATGGCCCTGGGACTTGGCCCCGTTTGTTGGCTAGCCATTGGGGAAGAACAGCGACGAAAGTTTACTTCACAAAGCGGGGATAGTACCAATTGGCTGCGTGGCTTGGCGATGGGGGGCGTGGCGTTGCTGGTGGTGGCGACCTTGGCGTCTCAATCGCGAGGGGGAGCGGCTGCTTTGGCGGTGGCAATCCTTGTGATCGGCATCGGATACTTGCGAAGTGGAACCCTGCGACTGGCGCAAGTGACGGGATTGGTCGGCGTAGTGGTTATCGCTATCGGAGGCGTTTCTCTCTTTGGCTACGAGCAAATCTCCGGACGCATGGACGATCTTGTTTCGGGGGAAGTTGAGACGTTGGATTCCCGAGGGGCTCGACGCGCGATTTGGGCGGCCAACGCCGAGGCTTGGCAGACGAGTCCTTTGGTCGGTTTTGGTGTCGGGAGCCACCGTGATGTCTATCCGCTCTTTTTTCGCGAAAAAGCCTTCGGCAAGGAGTTTACCCATGCCGAGTCGGGCTACATGCAAATCGCCAGTGAAACGGGGACCGCAGGTCTCTTACTACTGTTGGGTACAATCGGTTTGTGTGGCTGGTGGTTGATGAAAGGGTTTTTAGGCGAACGCGACCCAAGCAAGCTCCGTCTGTGGGCAGCCATTGCCCCGGGGTTAGCCGCTAGCGTTGTTCACTCCATCGTAGACTTCGTGTGGTTTATTCCGGGCCTCTTTACCGTAACGATGGTGCTCGCCGCCTGTGCGATGCGACTCGTTCAACTACCGTCGGAAGAGACCGCTGCCGTTTCGTCGCGACGCAAGCACGTAGCCACTCCCCTCTCCGCTTTTCTGGGAACCGGTGTTGTTACCATGCTTGCCGCTTTGGCGGTGGGCACGATGATCGGCCCCGCAAGAGGTTCGCTCGATTGGGACCGCTACTTGCGCTGCTCCGCTGGATTGCGAGGTATGGCCATTCAGCTCGCTGTTAACCCGAAGGGGGTGGACCCCTATCTTGCGGAGACCATTGTTCAGAACACGATTTACTCCGTTGAATTACTACAGAAAGTTGTCGAAGTGGATCCCGCCAACGCTCGGGCCCATTTGCGGTTGGCTGGCCGGCTTTTACAGCAGTTTGAGCTGGAAGCAAGCCAATCGGAAAACAGCATGGCGATTGAGCTTATTCGTGGAGCGGCGCTGGACGGAGGATTCGCCTCCCAAAGTGAAATGCTCGATTGGCTCGAACGTGCCTTCGGCCCCAGGGCGACTCTCTTGCGGTTAGCCCATGCTCATGCCCGTCGAGCGGTGGAACTCGCTCCTTTGCAGGGAGAGAGCTACCTCTACTTAGCGACCCTATCCTTTCTTGATCGATCAGGGGTAGAGGCGAGTTCGTTTGTCGATCAAGCGCTTGCGGTGCGCCCTTATAAGGGGAGTGTTCTCTTTGAGGCGGGGCGGCAACGGCAATTAGCGGGTAACGAAGCTGAGGCGATTGACCTCTGGGAAAAATCGGTTCGCCGCCCCGGCTCACATCAGTACAAGTTGGTGGCACTGCTGGCGGGCCGGGTGTCGGCGGAGGCGTTTCTTGAGGCCCTCGATCCGGGACCGACCGTGCTCAATTATGCGATGAAGCAATACAACCTCGTCGGCAACGATGCCGATCGGTTGGCCCTAGCAAAGCATGCCCAAAAGGAAGCCTTACGGGCTGAGGCGGAGGGAGAAAATCCTCTGGCGCTCGCTTATCGCTGGCGACAAGTCAGTTCGACCCTCCGCTTGCTAAAAAAGAATGACCAAGCGGTGGAGGCTGCCGAGCGAGCCGTATTGCTAGCACCGCATGTTTTCACGATGCGTTTGGAGCTAGCCCACGCGCTTCACATGGCTGAGCGCTTCGACGCGGCGGACCCGCATATCCGATGGTGTCTTGCACGACGCACCGATATTCGCTACTTGCACCTATGGCTGGCCGATGCCGCGAAACGACGGACGACGGTGGACAAAAATCGTCGCAGCCGCCGCCAGTTATTTGCCACACGACCGTCCGGGAAGGCCAAGATGCCTGATCGTACCGACAAAAAAAATCTGCCCAACGAGCCAACGAATCGTTCGGCAAAGCGGCTTGATTTGAAATCAACGAGTTTCCGATGACCCCTCGCCTGAAACGCTCTCTTTCGATCGCTACGTTCGTGGTATTAGCCGCCACGTCTTTTTTTGCTGCCTATGCGTTACGATTCGGTGGCCCTGTCCCTGCTCAATACTGGACCCACATGATCGCCGCTGGCGCTTGTGCGGTGGGGGTTAAGCTTTTCTCCTTTTGCTGGCATCGTCTTGACCAAGGGGTGAACCGTTACATCGGTTTCTTTGATCTCATCACGATCGCCAAGGCGACGACCCTAAGTACGATTGGACTCACGTTCGTTGACTCTTTTCTCTTGCCATACGCTTCGATACCGCGTGGAGTGATTCTCATCGATTGGGGAACGACCCTTGTAGCGATGGGGCTTTTGCGGTCCGCACCCAGGGCGTGGCGCGATCTGCAAGCCTATTTCCGAAAGAACGATACGGCAGAACGCGTGCTGATTATCGGCGCGAACGACGATGGCGAGACCTTGCTTCGATCGCTGCAAACGGCTTCGTCTCCCTATCAGGTCGTCGGTTTTGTTGACACGGATACGAGGCGTCACGGCCAGCGGATTGGTGGTGTTCCGGTCGTCGGTTCGCCAGAAGATTTGGCTCCTCTTGCTGCAAGACTCTCCGTCGAAGGGGTGCTCGTGACGGGAGGCGTGCCAGGCAAGATCGTTCGACGCGTGCTTACCGATGCGGAGTCGCTCAACTTGCCGGTGCATGTGCTCCCTTCCTACGATCAACTTCTGCGAGGCAACGTTTCGATTCAGCCACGTGACGTTGCGATCGAGGATCTCCTGCGGCGCGACCCGGTTCGGCTGGATGACCAGCAGATCGGTGATTGGCTCCGCGGGCAAGTGATTCTCGTTACCGGTAGTTCGGGCAGCATCGGCTCAGAAATTTGCAGGCAACTGCTCAGGCATGGGCCGAGGAAACTTGTTGCCCTGGATCGTTCCGAGACGGGGCAGTTCTTTCTCGAACGAGAACTCGAAAGCCTCTCGCCCGGCGTGGTGGATGTTGTGCTTGCTGATACGAACGACCCCCAGCGACTTGACGTCGTGTTCGCAGAACACCAGCCGACGATCGTCTTTCATGCTGCCGCCTACAAACATGTGCCGCTCATGGAAAAGCACCCGGGCGAAGCGGTCAAGAACATCGTGTTAGCGACGCGCAACGTTGCCGACGCTGCCGAACGGGCCGGCGCCAAGAGCTTTGTTATGGTTTCGACCGACAAGGCAGTGAACCCGACCAGTGTGATGGGTTCTTGTAAACAGCTTGCCGAGCGTTATGTCCAGGCAAAATCAACCGGCTCCTCTTGCCGATTTGTTACCGTACGATTTGGCAACGTGTTGGACTCCGCCGGAAGTGTGATCCCCATCTTCCGCGAGCAGATCGCCCAAGGGGGACCAATCACCGTCACCCATGCGGATATCAATCGCTTCTTTATGATGATTCCCGAGGCGGCACAGCTCGTGATCCAAGCGGGCATGATGGGCCGCGGCGGTGAAATTTTCGTTCTCGATATGGGTGAGCCGGTACGCATTGTTGACTTGGCACGCGACATGATTCGGCTCTCCGGCCTCAAGCCGGACGAAGATATCGAAGTCAAAATCACGGGTCTCCGTCCGGGCGAAAAACTTTATGAAGAACTCTATGGCGAAGAGGAGCACCACTCGGCCACGACCCACGAAAAGATCATGGTCGCCGACAGCCATCCCCAATCGATCTTGCAATTGCTAAACGATTTGGGCCGACTCGCCGAGTTGACGGATGCCCAGCCTGCGGACATGCTGGCCGCGTTATCGGAGATCGTCCCCCGGCAAGCCTCGCCCTCCGAAGCAAAGCCCGCCATTCGCATTGCCGCTTAGCAGCCTGCCGGATAGATTCTGGGGAAGGCTCTTACTTCTCGGTTTTCTTTAGCGTTAGCCAAACTCGCACGGGCGTGTTGATGGGCGGGATGTGTTCGGTGAAGGGCTCGAATAGCAGGCTCCTATTCGACTGCGAGCTAACGATCGGCACGTCGAGCATGGCGGTGCCAAAGTTAGAGACGCAGATCAAGTCGCCCGCATCGGCCAGGTAATGTTGGTGCCCCGTATCGGGATCGGTCCAAAAGCCGCTGCCTCCGAAGACGAACGGGTAAGCCATCTCCTTGCCCGTATCGACATTGCGAATCCAACTTTGGGCGCTAGCTGTTTGGGTTTTCCCCGTGGCATCGTTCCATTCAAGCGTTACCAATATCTCGGGCCCTGCCGGTGGCTGGAAAGCGGGATCGAACTTGGCAGGATGCCCTGGTTCGGCTCCTGCGGCAAGCAAGGCCGTATGCAGAAGAAAAGCAGGGGAATCCACCGCCACGACCGACTCGTGCTCCTTCGTTCCCGCCGGGCAAGCGAACATCTCAAGCACGCCTCGCCGCAAACAGACATGGCCGTCTACCGCCACTCTCCCTCCTGCCACATCAACCCAAACCGGCTTTTGGGGATCCAATCGCTTGGCCCCAACAGGGGGCGGCAACGATGGGACCGTTTCCTTGGCTTCACCGGCAGTGCCGATAACAAGCAAAAGGAGAAGAGCCAATCCGAGGGAAACAGAAAAACCCCAGCGGAGAATTCCTAACCCTGGGCGGGAGCCGTGGCTTTCTGTAACACTCCACAGCTTCGGCCAGCGGCTAGGAGCCGTACGACGCTGCGGATACACTTGGTTGCTAGACTGTTGTCTTCGATGTATCAATTCCCGTCATCCTGCGTAGGTTGAAATCACGTTTGCCGGCCCCTCTTCGTCAGAGACGCCTACCTAGATCATACTGACTAGACCCGAAGGATCGCACCCGTGTCGATAGTGAGCCCCCTCGATTTGTCCCCGACTGACTCTTTACGCAGTACCACCGCCAAGCAACTTTGGCATTCGGACGCGCCTCCTGCCCTTCGGTCGGCCTGGGAGCGGGGCGACCAAGCCGAGGCTTGGGCTACCTGGGTGAAGCACCTCAAGGGCCTGGACCTCAAAGGACGGAACCTCAAGACACGGAATTCCTCCGGATCAAGCTCTTTTTCGCTTGCGTGGGGAGCGCCTCCCGAGTTTTTGAGGTTCCAAGAAACGGTGCTTCAAAAGGAAGGGGGCCTCATCGAATGGCTCAGTAAAGCAGCCAGCCGTGAGACCGACCTGCTTTTCGCGATAGAGTCCCTTGCCTGGGCCGATCGCCTTGCCCAAATCGCGCCAGAGACAGAGCCCTCCGTTTGGTGGGATTTGTGCGAGCAACTTACAGGCATTGCTGCCGAAGCTGCCGCTTCACAAGCTGCCGATCAACCAACCGCTACCGAAGCAATCATCCAGCAATTACTAGCGGGCGAATTGCCTCTGGCGCTCTCAATAGCACTCCCGGAATTAAAGCCACTGAAAGACTTACGCCCGACGGCTATCGATCGTCTGGCCGAAGGCCTAGAGCGGCTCACCGACGGCGAGGGGTTGCTGCACACGGATTTGCTTGATGCAACGCTCTTGCTGCTTGCTTGCTGGACACGCTGCCGGCTGCGGTGTGAGTCGCAATCGGACTCGGCTTGGCCCGACGATGCGGAGACGCAGCTTGAATGGCTTGTCCGCCAAGTGTTACGGCTAGTCGATGGGGAGGGGCAGCTTCCTTTCTCAGATAACCAGCCCCCCACGGACAATCTGAAGTTGCTACAAGCGGCTCTCGACCTTGCCGGAGACGAGGAAGATAAAGCTGCCGCCAGGCGTCGCTTAACAGGGTGTCAATTCGATTCGGAAGCGAAGCCTCCCAGTCCGTCCAACCATTCCGAATGGGCTGGCCTGACCGTCATGGCAACGGGTTGGCCGGATAAGGCCCCTCGGCTTACCGTCACCCACGATGGCGAGCAAATGCGGATCGCGCTTCGCGCCAACAGAAAAACACTCTTCAGCGGCGATTGGCCTGTTAGGATCACGGTTGAGGGCAAGCCGCTCAAGCCGGTGGATGAGTGGGAGGTCTCCTGCTGGCATTCTGACGAAGATTGCGACTACCTCGAACTTTCGATCGATCTTACCGGTGGAGCAACTCTCGAACGTCATTTATTGATTGCCCGCGAAGATGGCGTGGCAATGCTTAGTGAAGTGCTACTGACCGAAAGTGGGGAGGCAATCCCCTTGGCCCTAACCACCAGCTTGCCGTTGGCAGAGGGGGGGGCCTTTGTATCAGAAGAAGAGACGCGCGATGGCTGGATTCTCGTGGGTGACCAACGCGTGGCCGGGGTTCTCCCTTTGGCGCTTTCGGAATGGAAAGTCGAGGCCCGGGGCGGATCGTTAGAGGAAGAATCGGGCCGTCTGCGACTCCACACAGAGAGTTCGGGCCGTAACCTGGCCTCACCGCTTTGGATCGATTTCTCTCTCAAACGGTTCGCCAAGCAACGAACGTGGCGACAATTGACGGTTGCCGAAGCGCTCAAGAAAGTCCCCACTGATGTGGCGGTTGGCTATCGCGTCCAGTCGGGAAAGAAACAGTGGATTCTTTACCGATCGCTCGCCCCCCCAGCCAACCGCACTTTGCTGGGGCACAACCTTTCGTCAGAAGCCCTTATTGGCCGATTCTTGAAGACGGGCGAAGTCGATGAGTACATCGAAATTGGCGAAGATGACTGATTTACTTTCTACCGTCCGTAGGAATCTTGCGGCAGTTGAGGAGCGTATGGCCGATGCAACGGCAGCGGCAGGCCGTCCGCCGGGCTCCGTAAAGCTCATCGGCGTTTCCAAATATGTTGGTGCAGCGGAAACGGCAGCGCTGGTCGTTGCCGGATGTCGACGATTGGGTGAAAGCCGACCGCAACAACTTTGGAGTAAAGTCGAATCGCCCGAACTCACGAAATCGCCCACGGAGCTGCCCGAGATCGAATGGCACTTGATTGGCCATTTACAACGCAACAAAGTGGCTCGCACCGTTGCCATTGGCCCGTTGATTCACGGCATTGACAGCCAACGCACATTGGCAGCAATCAACCAATCGGCTGAAAAGGCAGGCTCAACGGCAAAGGTTTTACTCGAAGTCAATTGCTCCGGCGACCCGGAAAAGCACGGAATCTCTCCCGAACAATTGGCCCAAGAGGTTGAGGGCCTCAGCAAGTTTAGCGAGGTGCGCGTCCGTGGCTTGATGACAATGGCTGCCCGCGACGGTGGCACCGAAACGGCTCGGCGCAATTTTGCGATGCTCCGGGAGCTTCGAGACAAAGTTGCCCCGATCGTCCCTGAAGGGCACTCGCTGGACGAACTCTCAATGGGCATGTCGGGCGACTTTGAGCAAGCAATCCTCGAAGGCGCAACGCTCGTCCGCATCGGCTCCGCCCTCTGGGAGGGGCTCGGGTAAACCACGAAGTCACGAAGAACACAAAGGAAATTTTGTGCTGTCCGTGAAATCCATGGTTCCTTCCTTTTGGCCCTTTGTGCCCTTCGTGACTTCGTGGTTCAATAACCAATGTTTACCCGTCCGCTTGTGGTTAGTTTTTTCCGTTATGGTCAACATCCAACGCAACCCGACTCGCACCGTCGTGATCGGCTCCATCTCTATCGGTGCGGGGCATCCGATCGCCGTGCAAAGCATGACGGCCACTTCGACGCAGGATATTGATGCCACCGTGGCGCTCGTGAACTTGCTGTCAGACGCAAATGCTGACGTTGTGCGGATCGCGGTGGATAGCAAGGCCGATGCGGCGGCGCTGGAAGAGATTCGCAAGCAGACCAAGGCGAACCTGTCGGTCGACCTCCAAGAAAATTACCGCCTCGCGGAACGGGTTGCTCCGCACGTGGATAAAATTCGCTACAACCCGGGCCACTTGTACCATCATGAGCGTGACAAACCGTGGGAGGAGAAGGTCCGCTGGTTGGTGGATGTAGCCATTGAAAACGATTGTGCCCTACGGATTGGTGTGAATTGTGGCAGCGTCGATCCGGCGATCAAAGAGAAATACGATCCGGCCGATTCGATCGGTCCGATGCTCGAATCGGCCTTTGAGCATTGCAAGTTGCTTGATTCGGTCGACTTCACGCGCTACTGCGTTTCTCTCAAAGACTCCGACCCGCAAAAAGTGATTGAGGTCAACACACGCTTTGCTGCCGAACGGCCCGACGTGCCGTTGCACTTGGGCGTTACTGAAGCGGGGCTTCCGCCCGATGGTGTTATTAAAACTCGCATCGCGTTTGAGCAACTCCTCTCTAAGGGAATTGGTGATACGGTGCGAGTTTCGCTCACGGTGCCCAACGACCAGAAGCCAGAGGAGATCGCAGCAGGCCGAGCGATTTTGGCTGACATTGCTGCGGGGCGTGTCCGCTCGGTCGTGGATTACGGCTTGCCGACGATGAACATCATCAGTTGCCCCAGTTGCAGCCGGGTCGAGAACGAAGCGTTTGTCGAATTGGCCCAGAGCGTGAAAAAGATGACCACCTACGCCCAGGACCACGCGATTACGATCGCCGTGATGGGCTGCCGCGTAAACGGCCCCGGTGAGACGGACGACGCCGACCTTGGCCTTTGGTGCGGACCGACCTACGTCAACCTAAAACGGGGCGAAGAGTCACTCGGGCAATTCACGTACGACGAGATTCTGCCGAAACTCAAGAGCGAACTCGACGGACTAATTGCCGGCCAATCTTAGGAATACAAAAAACAAGGTTGGACAAAAAGAAAGCTGGACAGGGCGAATTAGGATAGAAAGTTTTTTCTTGTCCCACCGATCCTGTCCAGCTTATTTCTTTTTCTTCTTCCCAAGCGATTTCCAGACCCGCTTTGCATAACCGCTGTTCAGTCGTGCCAAGCGGCAGCTTCTTAGGTCGAGCGTTTTCGACTTGCCACGCGGTGGCTTGACGAAAACGTAGGGTAAGCAAACAGCCTTGACGCGTAGCGGGGGCGTCGCCTCGCGTGGCCGGAGACGAACGCGGATAATGTCTTCCTGGCTTGATAGAGGTGGGTCACACAACCAAGCGATCGCCGGCAGCTCAAAGACCTCATCTAGCACAGCAATGTAGTCACCGACGCACACATCCTCTGGAGCCAGCACCTTGGCTAGCGTTGTGTTGACGGCGATTTTTTGCTTGGTCTTCATGGGAATTATCGAATAACACGACTGTCGTAGAGGCCTCTACGCAGAAGCATCCGAGCGAGAGACCCATCACCAAAGCACAAGGTTCACAAAAAAAAGAAACCGTTCACGACGAAAGCCGTTTTAACCGCTAATAAACGACTTCAACGGCAAAAACTTACTCGAGAAGCCCCCTAGAAAAGGTGGGGATTGGGCTACGGCGAAATCTTGGGAAAAGAAAGAATCTGACGCGGCTGAACGCAGCTCGGGCAGAGCGGTGCGGATAAAAAACAGGCTGTCATTCGCGGGGAATCCTCTAAATCCGCGACGAATTCGTGGTTATTGCCCTTGTCTACTGGGGGCAAGTGGGTAGACTCACTGTAGCAATCAAGGTGCGAGGCCGGTGTTGTAGCTGCACTTCCTGTAGTAAAGAACCAGGGACAGTAGCATCGGATCATTCCATTACGCGATGATTTTCTTGCCCCTCCGGCCTGTGTTTTAGGCGTCTAAGAAACGCTTAAAGTGTGAATTGGCCGTGTATCGCCGGGGCGACTGGCGCACTGTTTGGCTCTCTTTTGGAAGATCCCTCCTTTTGGAAGGTTTCTCTTTCAGGGTGGAGGAGCTATAGGGGTGCGGCATCCAATTTGGTGGACGGACTGCCTGTATCTGCTTTCTTAGTTTTTTGCGCTGAAAGGCCTTGGGACGAATGTACGTCCGGAGGGTGCTAGCGCTACCATTGCATAAGAGTTTATTAGATTAGATGGAATTCGCGAACCTAGAACTTACTGAGTCCGTCCACCGAGCGATTTGTGACGCCGACTACCACACCGCCACGCCGATCCAGGCAAAAGCGATCCCCGTTGTGCTCGAAGGGCGCGACCTGATGGGCTGTGCGCAAACGGGAACCGGCAAAACGGCCGCGTTCGCGCTGCCGACGCTCACCCGCTTGGGCGACATGCCCCATTTCAAGCCGCCACAGGTGAAACGTGATCGCCGGGGCCGCCCAATTCGTGGTCAAAAACCACACGGCCCGGTCCGCCCGATTCGCGCACTCATCATGGCACCGACGCGCGAGTTGGCGGCCCAAATCCAAATGAGTTTTAACACGTACGGTCGGTTTACGAACTTGCGTACGGCTGTTGTCTACGGCGGCGTCGGCCAGGGGCCCCAAGTTCGCGCATTGCAGGCGGGTGTGGATATTCTTATCGCCACGCCGGGGCGCCTGCTTGACCTTCGGCAGCAGGGACACATTGACCTCGGTAAGGTCGAAGTCTTGATCCTTGACGAAGCGGACCAGATGCTCGACATGGGTTTCTTGCCCGACCTTCGTAAGATCGTCGATGCCGTACCCAACGACCGGCAAACGCTCATGTTCAGCGCTACCATGCCTAAGGAAATCAAGCGGTTGGCCGAGAAGTGGCTTAGAAAGCCCGAGCACATTAGCGTTGTCCCCGAATCTACGCCCATTGATTTGGTCGAACAGTCGGTCTTTCATGTGGAGCCGAAGAACAAGCCGCAATTGCTGACGCACTTCCTGGAGAACACTGCCTGGAGCCGGACGCTTATTTTCGCTCGCACCAAGCATGGAGCGGACAAGATCGTCAAGCAACTTACGCGTGCTGGCATCAAGGCAGACGCGATTCACGGCAATAAGAGCCAGTCGGCACGGACCCGGGCGCTCGCAAGATTCAAAGCCGAGAAGCCGCCCGTTCTTGTAGCGACGGACATCGCGGCCCGGGGGCTCGACGTGAACGGTATTTCGCATGTCGTGAACTATGAGCTGCCCGACACGCCCGAAACCTATGTCCACCGCATTGGCCGCACAGGTCGTGCCGGTGCGAAGGGTATTGCGATCTCATTCTGTGGTGGTGGTGAACGGAATCGCCTTCGTGCGATTGAGCGATTAACGAAGCGAAAGATCGACATCATTGGCGATCAACCGAAGTTTGCCGATGTGCCACGATCTGCTGGTAGCAAGTCCACGGGTAGCAAGCCCGCAGGCAACAAGCCCTCGGGCCG
>JAJRUA010000101.1 GCA_024278035.1 Planctomycetota bacterium
CCACCACTTGCCCACCAAACTTACCGCCCCCAGGGCCAACATCAATAATCCAGTCCGCCGTTTTAATCACATCCAGGTTATGCTCGACCACCAACACCGTGTTCCCGGTGTCGACAAAACCGTGCAGCACCTTCAGCAGCAACTCGATATCCGCAAAGTGCAAACCGGTGGTCGGCTCATCAAGCATGTACAGCGTCTTACCGGTCGGCTTCTTCACCAACTCGCGTGCCAGCTTGATCCGCTGCGCCTCGCCCCCCGAAAGCGTCGGCGACGGCTGACCCAGCTTCATGTAGTCGAGCCCCACGGCTTGCAGCGTCTTCAGCTTGTCGCTGATCTTCGGAATGTTCTCAAAATGCTCGAGCGCTTGCTGAATATCCATCTCAAGCACGTCGGCAATCGACTTGCCCTTATACTCCACCTGCAACGACTCGTGATTGAATCGATGCCCCTGACAAACATTGCAGGCAATCCAAACATCGGCCAGAAAATCCATCTCCAGCTTGTTCGACCCGTTGCCGCTACAAGCCTCGCACCGTCCGCCTGCCACATTAAAACTAAACCGCCCCGGCTTATAGCCTCGCCGTTTCGACTCAGGAATCTGTGCATATAAGTTGCGGATGTCGTCAAACACCTTGATGTAAGTTGCCGGATTCGACCGCGGCGTCCGCCCGATCGGCGATTGATCGATCGCAATCATCTTGTCCAGGTGCTCAAGCCCTTCGATCCGATCATGCTCGCCCGGCGCCCCTTTTCCCCCATTCAAATCCCGACGCAACGCCTCGACCAAAATATCCGAAAACAGCGAACTCTTCCCGCTCCCACTCGCCCCCGTCAAACAAACAAACGCGCCCAACGGTATTTCAAAGTCGACATCCTTCAAATTATTATGCTTCGCACCAAAAACGCGAAGCGCAGGAATCTCAGAAGGCACCGGTCTCCTCGAAGACGCCGCCTCTCCTTCCTTCACATCAACATTCAAACATCCCACATCACCGATCCGCCGCTTCTCGGGAACAGCAATCATCTTTTTCCCCGACAAATAAGCACCCGTCACGCTACGTTTCGACTTCGCCAAATCGGCAACCGTCCCCTGGGCAACCACTTCGCCGCCCCGAACCCCAGGCCCCGGGCCAAAGTCGATAATCTCGTCCGCCGCTCGCATCGTGTCTTCGTCATGCTCGACCACCACCACCGTATTGCCCTGATCTCGCAACCGCTCAAGCGTCGATAAGAGCCGCTCGTTATCTCGCGGATGCAAACCAATCGACGGTTCGTCGAGAATATAAAGCACCCCGACCAACCCGCAGCCAATCTGCCCCGCCAAACGAATACGCTGCGTCTCCCCACCCGAAAGCGTCGGAGCCGTTCGCTCAAGCGAAAGATAATCGAGCCCCACATTCGACAAAAATCCCAAACGCCCGCGAATTTCCTTCAGTACCTCCGACGCAACCTTTTGCCCCGTCTTGTCGAGCACAAGCCCCGAGAAAAAAGTCTCGGCCTCGTCAATCGGCAGCGCACTCACCTCCGGCAAAGTCCGCTGCGGCTGCTCTGAAAAATCAGCATGAGACGAAGTCAAAGTCGTCTTGCGTGCCTGAGGATTCAGCCGCTCGCCATCGCAATCGGGGCAGCGAATCACGTTCATAAACTTCTCAAGCTTCGCAATCACCGACTTACTCTTCGCCCCGCGATACTTCTCCAGCAGTTCGGGAATCATCCCGTCGAATGTGCCGCCATATTTCTGCGAGTTCTTCCCACCGCGCCAAGTAAACGTAATATGCTCGTCGCCCGTGCCCCAAAGCCACAGATACTGCTCTTCCTCAGTCAACTCCTGCCAAGGCGTCTCGATCAATTGCCCAACAGCAAGCTTCTGCTTCCGCTCGATCGTATCCGCCACGCCCTTGTAAATATGACGTTTCCACCGGCTCAAATCTTTCCATTTCCCCAGCAGCTCAATACAACCCTGCGCAAGCGACTTCTCGGGAGACGTTATCAGCTTTCCCGGATCGAAGCTAAACATTTGCCCCAAACCGTCGCACTCATAACACATCCCCTGCGGACTATTAAAACTAAACAGCTGCGGCGTCGGCGGCAAAAAACTCAACCCGCAGTGATTGCACGCATAGTCGGCCGACAAAACAATATCGCCCGCGATCGTCCGCTTCTTCCGGCGAGGCTTTGCACTCGTTTCTTCCGCCAACTCCGGAGCATCAGGCATATCAAGCTTTACCCCCTTCGCCTGATCCACCGCCACGACAAGATTCCCCTGCCCTAGCTTCAGCCCCAACTCCACCGCCTCCGACAACCGGCCGCGAATCCCTGCCCCGTTCGCCAACCGATCGACCACCACTTCGATATCATGCCGCATCTGGCGATCCAGACCCAGATTCTCCGAAAGCTCCACCACCTCGCCATCCACTCGCGCACGCACAAAACCTTGCTTCAGCAAATCAACAAACAAATCGCGAAACTCGCCCTTTTGCTGCCGCACGATCGGCGCAAGCACCGAAAACTTCGCTTTCGCCGGCTGGGCAAGAATCCTCGCAATAATCTGATCGCGCGTCTGAGCCGTAATCGCCCGATCGCATTGCGGGCAATGCCCCTGGCCCACCCGCGCGTAAAGGACCCGCAAAAAATCGTAAATCTCGGTAATCGTCCCCACCGTCGAACGCGGATTGCTGCCCGCCGATTTCTGGGCTATCGAGATCGAAGGACTCAACCCGCTAATATGGTCGACATCCGGTTTGGGCATCTGGCCCAAAAATTGCCGCGCAAAGGTCGACAAACTCTCGACATATCGCCGCTGACCTTCGGCATAAAGCGTATCAAACGCCAACGAGCTCTTCCCGCTCCCCGAAACGCCCGTCAGGCAAATCAGCTTATTTCGCGGTAATACAAGATCAATGTCTAAGAGATTGTGCTCGCGGGCACCTTTGATGATGATATCTGAGGCAGGCATACGTCCGTGCTGTCAATCGAATGAAAGGGCAACCAATCGCGATTCGTGTACCGTTCGGCAAAATCGCGCAAACCGCACATTGTACGCCGAAACGCCCAACTACCCAAGACAACAAACGGCAAACCTATCGTGCCCGACCAACCGACGTACCAGCTGCTAGATTTCGGCAATGGCCGCAAACTGGAGCGTTTCGGCCCCTGGCTCCTCGACCGCCCCTGCCCAGCAGCCGCCGATTCGGCCCCTTCAACTCCAAAACAATGGTCAGACGCCACCGCTCGCTACCAGGCCGACCGAGCCGCCGCCGGCACCTGGTCTCCTAATTCCAAAAGGTGGCAACCCGAAACCTACGATTTCACCACCGACGCCGACCCGCCCATCACCTTGCAGCTCGCCCCCCTCCCCTCGGGCCAAGTAGGCGTATTCCCCGAACAGGCCGAAAACTGGGATTGGATCGCCAAGAAAACGGCTCGCGCCAATTCGCCAAAAGTCCTCAACCTCTTCGCCTACACCGGCGCCAGCACCCTCGCAGCCGCTTCCGCCGGTGCCGAAGTCACCCATGTCGATGCCGCCAAAAGCATGGTCAACCGGGCCCGCGAAAACGCCAAACTCTCGGGCCTTGCCGACGCCCCAATCCGTTGGATTGTCGAAGACGCACTCAAATTCTGTGAGCGCGAAGTCCGCCGCGGCAACCACTACGACGCCATCATCCTCGACCCGCCTACTTACG
>JAJRUA010000102.1 GCA_024278035.1 Planctomycetota bacterium
ACGAGAAGATGCTGCCGCCAGCGGCATTAAATCCCGTGGTGGTGTTGCCGCTGACAGTGCTCTGGTCGAGGGTAAGGTTGCCGGTTGTGAGTGAGCGAACGGCGCCGCCGCTGAACGTGGTATCCGAGAAGTCGACATTGTCGCCGGTCGTCCGACCGCCGGTGAGCGTCAGTCCCGCAAGCGTAAAATCGCCGCTGGTGGCCGTGATGTTGAAGATGCGCGATAGCTCGTTCGCGTCGATCGTCACGTTGGCGGCCAGCGCCGTGGCGTCGATCGTGAGTTCCTCGGTGATGGATAGCTCGGTTCCGCCGAGGGTGATCGTCTGCGGTGTGGCAAAGAGCGATGCGTCGAAACGAATTGTATCGGCACCGCTGCCGGCGGTTGAACCATCGCCGCCGGCATCGGTCTTGGCCGCGAGAATCGCTTCGCGGAGCGTTACCATGCCATCGACAACCAAATCGTCCGCTATTGAATTAACGGTAATGACCGCCAACATCCGCCGGTATTCAAGCTGCTCGACATGCAGCCGGCGCGTGAAGCCGCGGCCATGGCCACGTGTGCGACAGGCCGACTTGGTTCGGCGTCGCCGGTGCTGTCTTTTAGAAATAGTAGAAAACCAACTAAAACGATCCTGCCGAGACATACCGTCCCCCCCCCCCGCCAAAAGAGATGTGATAGAACCGCTAATTATAGTCCAATTGGGGGATGCCGCAACGGTTTGGTAGGGGGAAAGCATGCGAACCGCAAAGTCATTTTTTTGAACCGCCAAGAACGCCAAAGAAAGAAGAAAAAGATAGTTTGCCGAAGAACCTGTTTTCTAGGTATTGCTTTTCTTTGGCGCTCTTGGCGTCCTTGGCGGTTATTTCTCTTCCTATAACCTGTGAGCGGCTACAAAAAAACAACCGACGATTAGCCCGCCGGCGTCGCAGCCATATCGATCCAAACATGCCGGTCGCTCTCGGCCGGGGCAGGCAACCGGACGTCCAATCTTGTGCCGTGGGCCAGCGCTTGAACGATCTTGATCCGGCTGGGAGAACCAGGCAACGACTCGGCTTCAATTTTGGGAACATGAGAAAGCGGCGGACAAAACCCCACATGCACTACCGCCGTGCGCTGGCCTGCTTTGAAATCGGCTCGCACCGTCCCGTAGACAACCTCTTGCCCTTGTTCGTCGCGAACTCGGTAGAGCCGTTGAACAATTTGTTCGGCGCCGTCGGCTCGATCTTCGATCGAAGAAGCTTCGCACAAGGCCGATTCAAAATCCTCGTCTGAACGAAACGCAAGTGTTGCCGCAAGCTCTTCGTCGCGTTCTCTATCGAATTCAATCAGATCGGGGTCCAACAAACGAGTTGGCTCTCCCGCATCAAAAAATGTCTGCCGCAAAAACTGGTCTGCTACCAGTGCCGGAAGCCAAATGAGCCAATCGCTCGTAAAGCTCGCCGGGTAACAACATCCAACCGCTATCAAAATTAAGGCCGACGAACAGCCCCAACCGACCACTGCATCCCAATCGTAGACCGACGGGCTATCCTCAATCGAGGGCTGTTCTTCTAGCGGAAATAGCCTTCGCCAAACAACGCGAATCGAAAACACGGTTGCCGTTGTCAGTATCGCTGCCGGCAACATCGCAACCAGAGGCAAACCGCCACCCAAGGGACTGAAAATTCGGCCCAAGGCTGCAAGCAAGCCAATCGCATTAAGTAACGCAATTAGCGTAATCACCGACGTCACGCCCAGAGCCAAGCGGTCGGGGCGCGCGAGAAAGTCGTCTCTGGTGAGTAGCTCGACAGGCGGTAGTGGCAAAGGTCTTGCAGACATCAGTGCAAGCGAAGCTCCCGTGATGACGACGGATCGGTCAACCGCGAAGCATACTCACGCGGTCGCCCCCAAGCCATGCCATTCTGCACTGCTAGCTACAGCGGGTGCAGCCCCTACTACGAGGCAGCAACCGTCTGGCCCAATGCCGCGGCCAACTCGTCAACTTTATCCGTCTTCTCCCAAGTAAACTCGGGTTCAGTACGACCAAAGTGCCCACCGGCGGCCGTTTTGCGGTAAATTGGACGACGCAGGTCAAGATGCTTGATAATCCCCGACGGGCTCAGCGGAAACACTTTCCGCACCGCTTCGCAGATCTTATCGTCATCCACGTTGCCCGTGCCTTCGGTATCAACACGAATGCTCACAGGCTCTGAAACGCCAATCGCGTACGCCAACTGCACTTCGCACCGATCGGCCAGCCCTGCCGCCACGATATTCTTCGCAACATAGCGGGCCATGTAAGCAGCACTTCGATCAACCTTCGTTGGGTCTTTGCCGCTAAAGGCTCCGCCGCCATGTCGGCCCCAACCGCCGTACGTGTCGACGATAATTTTGCGGCCAGTCAGCCCGCAGTCGCCATGAGGTCCCCCCACCACGAATCGTCCGGTCGGGTTGATGTGATAAGTAATCTCGCCGCCGGCCAAGTCTTCTGGCAGCTCGGGCCTGATAATCTCTTCGATAATGAATTTACGAATCTCTTCGTTGCTAACTTCCGGCGCATGTTGCGTCGAAACAACCACCGTATCGATTCGCACGGGAGTAAAACCGTCGTATTCAATCGTCACTTGGCTTTTGCTATCAGGACGCAGCCAGTCGACTTCGTTGTTCTGGCGGGCTTCAGTAAGCCGATTAAGAATCTTGTGCGAAAGCGAGATCGCCAGCGGCATCAGCTCGGGCGTGTCGTTGCAAGCATAGCCAAACATTAAACCTTGGTCGCCGGCGCCGACATCTTTGCCCGTGTCGGCATCGTCGTTTACGCCCATCGCAATATCAGGGCTTTGCTCGTCAATCGCAATCATCACGGCACAATGGTCGGCACTGATACCCATGCTGGCTTCCGTGTAGCCGACTTCGCGAATCACATCACGGACGATCGACTGCATGTCGACCGTGGCTTCCGTCGTAATTTCGCCTGCCACCACCACCACGCCGGTCGTTACCATGGTCTCGCAAGCAACACGACTCATCGGATCTTGAGCGAACAGGGCGTCCAATACGCCATCCGAGATCTGATCAGCCAATTTGTCGGGATGCCCCATGCTGACCGCTTCGCTAGTGAAGAGGTATTTTCCAGATGCCACGAAAAAGTCTCCTGATAAATTTAGGTCGCCACTCAAAAGAATCGAATCACACAGTATAGAGCGGAAAGTCGAAATCCGAAAGCGGGCGAGAGCGAAAATCAGGACGATTGCAAAGTCGCGAAAAGAAGAAAGAAATTTGCCACAGAGATCACAGAGGACTCAGAGAAACCTTTGTTTCTAGCACTCGGTGTTCTCTGTGTTCTCTGTGGCTAGATTTATTGGCCTTTGTTTCTGACTTTGCAATTATCCTGGAGCGAAAATAGAAAGCCTATTCAGCCGGCATTTTTGCCAAAAATGCACGACCGCCGCTTTTGCAACTGCCCTCTAGCCCTAGATTCTTCTGTTAGCGATAATAACAAGCCCTTAGAAAGCAAAAGCCAGGAGCAACGGCCGAATATCCCACACACGCCGAACCTCCAACCTTCCGCTTTCCCCACTCCGCTTTCCGCTTTCAAAAAGGCTCTC